>JACPVN010000469.1 GCA_016191715.1 Ignavibacteriota bacterium
CACAGGATGAAAGTGATGAACTCGAGTCTGAACAAGAAGAACAAGTGCGAACGTATGCCTTACATCAGAGCTATCCTAATCCGTTCAATCCTAATACAGTGATCAGATATCAGTTGGCAAATAATATTTTGGTAACCTTGAAAGTGTATGATGTTCTCGGACGAACGGTAACAACATTGGTAAACGAAATCCAGGAAGCAGGAGAATATTCCGTTGAATTGGATGGAAGTGAATTACCAAGCGGTGTCTATTACTACCGACTCACTGCCGGTCAGTTTGTTCAAACGAACAAAATGATCCTTACAAAGTAATTCTCTTCGATAAACGCATCATCATGGAAAGCCCGGACGAAAGTTCGGGCTTTTGTTTTGAACGGTCGGAGGATAAGGTCTTAGTTGATTTTTAACTTCATTGTACTTACTTTAGGATAGAAATACTATTATCTCATCATCAATAAAAAAAACAATGTTCTACTATCGACTGCTGTACATTATACTTTATACTCAACTACTTCTTATCTCAACTTCTCAAGCCCAATTCTCAACGTGGAGAAAACAATTTTCCGGCACGGGCTTGACACTCGGCTTGAATCCGCTCAATCCTCACACGATTGTTGCTGAAGGTGCACGCGGTTCACTCTATCTTTCCTATGATGATGGACGAACGTGGAATGTACGAACTCCTCCCGGCGCGTCCGACATCAGGCAAATCATCATTCACCCGAATGATACGAACTCTATTTTTGTTGCATCAGGGTATCGCTCCATGGAAGGACTTCGGAAAAGCACCGATTATGGATTGACGTGGAAAACGGTCATCTACAATTTCGGAATTGACGGCGAAAGCGTTTCGTTTGATATGCTTCACCCCGACACGATGTATGCGGCAAACTTCAGTCCCGGAAATTTATTCCGCAGTACCGACAGAGGCGAGACATGGACACACATGGGAGATGCCGGTGATGAAGCGTGCGCACTTGCCGTCCGCTCCGATAGTTCGAATATTTTGTTCTCCGGTTCGGGCGGAGGAACAATTTCAAAAAGTGTTGATGCGGGAGTTACGTGGAGAGTGGTGAAAACAGGAACTGCCGGGACAGCGTTTCAGGAAATTCCGAAAATTGTTGTCAACGCTCTCAATCCGCTCATTGCGTATGCAACCACCTACGGCACGATTGACACAACGCTCGATGTCTGGAAAACGACCGATGGCGGCGAACACTGGTTCAGAACATCATTGCAGAAAGTTCCGACTTGGGCGCTGGAAGTAGACCAATCAAATCCCGAAATTGTGTATGCAGGAACATTCACTGAAGATAAATCGGTTGTGTTCAAATCAACCAATGGTGGCGGAAGTTGGACGGAACTGACCTCGACATTACTGACCGACGGATTTATGTGGAGTCTGAAAGTTCACCCGATGAACCCTGCCGCTCTCTGGCTTGCGATGACAGAAGGAGTTTTCGGCGCGAGCGGAATTTACCGGTACGCAAGTACAAACACTATCATTGAAGGCGTAGTGTTAGATGCAGCGACGAACGATACGGTGAAAAACGGGTACATTGTACTTCCATCCACGCATGATTCGATTAACCTGTTTGAAACCTCAGGCAAGTTTACGTTAGGATATATTGAGGGAGATTCCACGCTGTTCCCCTCAGCGTTTTTTACCTCGTATCCTTATTTTGTGAAAAAACAATCGCTGGTGTTCACTCCCGATTCGATTCGACATCAAACAATATTGATGGAACGATTGCCGAGAATTTCTTTCACTGCCGGAGTGGAAAGCAAAAGTGTTCATTCGCCTGTTCATTCAATCGTCACTCTTTCATACTCAACTCTTCTCGGAGACAGCCTCAGAATAACCGAAACCGGAGATATGGCGACATTTACATTCGATAGTTTGTATATCGAATATCCCCCCGTTATTCATTACAGAGAATTAGTTGTTGACCCTGACTTACCGTATGCACGGACAAGTGTTGACGGGCTTCCGTTCGGCACAGTTGTTTATGAAGTTGACGAAGCAGATGTTGCAATAGTGCAGGATTCCGGAAGTGGAGATTATTCTTCTTACTATACGACTGCGCTTAATCAACTCGGATACACCTATAATGTTTGGGCTGTTGAAGAGAAAGGTGTTCCGTCGCTTCGTCAGGCGCAGATGTTACAGAAAAATCTTCTCATTGTTCCGTATGGAAATAAGACAAACGCGCTGAGTAGTTCGTTGCATGATAGTTTGCTCGTGGCGATGAATCTCGGAAGTCATCTGTTGTTTTCGGGACAAAATTTTGTAGAGAAGAACGACAGTTCGGAATTGTTTGTCAATCTCCTTGGCGTTCGGTTTGAAAAGAACACGACGATTATTTTCGGAAAGGGCGTGCCGGGTGATGTCTTTTCCGGGTTACAGTTTTTCACCGTCGGTTCCGGAGGAGCGAATAACCAGAATTCCCGCGATGTGCTGTTGTTCGATAGTTCACGTTGTCGTCCGACGATGTGGTACGGACCGACAAGTGCAAGCGGAATTTCTGCCGTGCGGATAGATAGTTTGAGCGGCGGGGGAAAAGCAATTGTGATAGGTTTTGGTTTCGAAGCCATCACTCCCGACACGATGCGAAAAGCAGTGATGAGCCGGATGCTTGGCTATTTTGATAGTACGAATGTTCTGAGTGTTGAGGGCGAAGATGTTCCACATGGATTCATGCTTGAACAAAACTACCCCAATCCGTTCAATCCGGTGACAGTTATAAGTTATCAGTTAAAAGTTAAAAGTGCTGTTATTTTGAAAGTATATGATGTGCTTGGAAAGGAAATCGCAACACTGATGAACGAAAAGAAGGAAGCAGGTAAATATTCTGTGCGTTGGAATGCAGACGGATTACCGAGCGGAGTGTACTTTTACAAATTGCAGGCGGGCGAGTTTTCATCTGTGAAGAAATTGTTGCTGATGCGCTGAACACTCGCGTCTAAAGTTTTTTGCACCCAAAAATCAGGGATTCCCTATTGAATTTTTGAAGAAAGTGTTGTACATTCATTACACATAAACCACGTGTGAAGATAAAAATTCAACTATGTTGAAGGAAAACAATGAAGAACTACCGTTCAATGTTAATCATCATTTTTCTTGTTCTTCTGACATGGCAGAAAAGTTCCGGGCAATACTTATTACATGGCTATACACCAGATATTTTCCCGTCCGATACTGTAGTAAATGTTGGCGGGGAAAATGTAATTGCACAATGGTTCGTTACGCCTGTCAACGGAACTATTGAATATGTGTACTTGATGATTGGCGATACAATAACTGCTGTGGATTCGATTGGGTTTCTTCGGATTCATCGTTCGAACATTAGTCCGGGTAGGGGACCCGGATTTGATTATCCTTCTCCGCCGGTGAAGTGGGGTGGATATAAAAATACTAATGTGTCAGATTCGACATTTGCTGCATTCATTGAAAATGCCACAGACACACATTGGATATCCACAGTCCCGTACGAAATTCCATCGTTTCCACCCTGGGGAGATGAGTTATGGGGATTTGGTGGATACCCATTAATATTACGTCCTACAATGATTTCAGTAGATGTTCGGTTTTTCTTTTATCCGTATGTGCAACGTGGCGAAGCGTTTGTTGTCAGCATTAGAGTGAAAGGTGGACAAAACACCTCAGGTTATCCGACACAATTTCTTGCCTCGAAGACACATGATACACTCTCTCGTGCATGGATTTTTTACCCGAACGATAGCGGATGGCAAGCACTAGGAAAGTTGAATTTCAACATCTGGGTTGGGATAAGTACTGGTGATAATTTTAATCGGATAACTTATCCGAAAGGATGGAACATGCTTTGTGTTCCTAAAGATGTCACTGATAAACGCAAAACAATTATTTTTCTCTGTGCTGGTTCAGATGCCTATGGTTACAATAATGGTTATTCAACATTCGACACATTGCATAACGGAAAGGGTTATTGGATAAAATTCGATAGTCCGTGCGCGGCAGATTTCAGAGGAGAGTATCTTTTTGAAGAATCCACTGAAGTGAGGACTGGGTGGAATTTGATTGGCACACCTTCAATTGAAATTCCTTTGGAACATGTTTATTCCTTCCCGGAAGGAAATATTTCGAGCGGTTTTTATCGTTACAACAGCGGGTATCTCCTCTCTGATGTTTTGAGTGTTGGGAATGGCTATTGGGTGAAGGTGAACGAGGATGGTATCATTTTGCTTTCTTA
>JACPVN010000470.1 GCA_016191715.1 Ignavibacteriota bacterium
CATCATCGGCGCACTCGTTGCGTTCTTCTATCTTAGAAAATATCGTATGAGCAAATCAGTAAAAAACTATTCTCCGGCAGAATTATCGCAGGCGTTGAAAGAAAATTCCAATCTCATGTTGTTGGATGTTCGTTCGCAGAGCGAACGGAGTCAGAATCATATCAAGAGTTCGATTCACATTCCTCTGCATGAATTATCAAACAGAATGAATGAACTTGAACGCTATAAAACTCAGGAAATAGTCTGCTATTGCCTGAGTGGGAGCAGAAGTTTGATTGCCGCAGTGAAACTTCATCATCAAGGATTCAATGCCGCGAATTTGAAAGGAGGAATTTCCGAATGGAATTTTTACAATCGCTGAAAAGTTGGAAACGGTTCGTTCTCCCGACTGTCCTCGGCGCAGTTGGTGGATACGCGTATTACTATTTTATCGGATGTGTTTCGGGAACTTGTGCAATTACTTCCAATCCGTACATTAGTACCGGCTATGGCGCGCTCATGGGTTTCCTTGTTTCTTCCGGTCTTCGCCGGAAACAGGACGAGCCGGTTCCATCGCAAGATGAACGAACTGAAAAAAAGTAGAGAGCGTGGGTGCAGGGTGCGCGGGTGAATCTTCACCTATGCCCTCAACTCCCTTGCGCCCCCGCCTCAGTATTGAAAACAACTAATTCAAAGGAAAGAAGATGAACTACGGTATTTCAAAAACAACAACTCTTACTTACGAGCAGGCAATCGAAAAAGTCACGGAAGAACTGAAGAAGGAAGGATTCGGCGTGCTGACGACGATTGACGTGAAAGAAACATTAAAGAAAAAGATTGATGTGGATTTCAAAAAGTATGTGATTCTCGGAGCGTGCAATCCGTCCTTTGCATTTCAAACATTACAAGCAGAAGAACAAATCGGATTGCTGTTGCCATGCAATGTCATTGTGTATGAAAAAGGAAACGAAACGGTCATCGCCGCATTCGACCCGATGACGATGGGACAAATAATTGACAATCCGAAAATTGAACCGGTGGCGATGGAAGTTCGTGCACGGCTTGAACGGGTGATCGCCTCGATTCCCACATGACATGATGATTACGTTTAACTTCAAACCATTCTAATCATACTCTCATTCATAGTACTGAAAATACAATTAGAACTCTTTCGGGAGTTGTTATAACAAACATAACAACACCTGCTTGGGAAAAACAAGGTTCCCTTCGCGGTTTTGAACACATTACCATTTGAAATACTTCATTATCAGAATAAATCAGTCATTTCCTTGAATCAACCCAGACGCTCCCGTCCTCAAAGAATTCCTTCTTCCAGATCGGAACTATATGCTTGAGTCGGTCTATCAAAAAACGACATGCTTCAAATGCTTCTTTCCTATGTGCAGACGAAACAGCAATAACGATACTCGCTTCTCCAATATCAACACGACCGACACGATGGACGATGGAAATTTTTTTAACGCTCCAACGTTCTCTTGCTTCATCAACTATCTGTTCCATTGTTTTCAACGCCATCGGTTCGTATGCTTCATATTCAAGCCACAGAACTTTTTTTCCGTTTGCATTGTCCCGTGTTATACCAATGAACACATCAATGCCGCCCGCACCAGAATCAATGACGCTTGTGATGACTTCTTGAATGTTGATTGAATCTTGAACGATCGTTATCATGTTTTAGAGTTGATAGTTTTTTGTTTCGTGTTTTTGGATGTAGTTTTCATTGGCAATTGACCGTTCACTCTACGAGCCATAGGCAATTGACAATTTATTCATCGTGTTTTGTCCTTGGTGCTTTGTGTACTGACTACTCAAATACTCAACCACTGTTTACTCTTGCAATTATGTCATCCACCGCTCACCGGGGGAATCAGAGCGACTTCATCCATTTCAGATAACGTTTTTTCCTCGGTGATATACTCCTGATTTATCGCAATCCGGAGGAAGGGTTTCCATTCTAAGAATTTCGGAAACTGCTTGATGAGAAGTTCAAGCAAATCGCTTGTCGTGGAGTGTTCCGCAAGCACGAACGATAACTGACTTGAACCGGCAATGTCACGCGTTACGGCAAAAAATTTCACATGAACAGTCATAGCAATTCCACTTCTACGATTTCGCCTATCTGAAACATTTTTTTTTCCTCCGGCAAGTGAATGAGACAATTTGCTTTCGTTAAAGAAGTCAATACACCCGATGATTGTGTTCCTGTTGTTTTAACAGAGAAGTTGCCATTCATATTTTCCAAGACACCCCGAACAAAATGCCGTTTGGCGTCTTTCTTCAGTATCTCATTGTTTAACGTTGCTCGAATCTGTACTCTGTAATTTGTCATATTGTTACCAGACATTTGAAGAATTGCCGGTTTTACAAATTCAACAAACGTGACAAACGAAGAGACGGGATTTCCCGGAAGTCCGAAAACCGGCTTTTCATTATAGATTCCAAAAAAGAGAGGCATTCCGGGTTTGATATTCACCTTCCAGAATTTTTCTTCAACTCCAAGTTCCTTCAATGTTTCCAGCACGAAATCAAACTTTCCGACAGAAACACCACCTGACGTGAGAAGTATATCAGCGTTCAGTCCATGTTCGAGTTTAGTCTTGAGTTCTTGTTTATCGTCATGCCCGATTCCCAAATCAATTACATCACAGCCAAGTTCATGGACGAGTGATTTCAGGGTGTAGAGATTACTGTTTCTGATTTTTCCGTTTGAGAGTGGTTTATGTATTTCAACCAGTTCATTACCAGTCGCGAGAATTGCTACAGTCGGTTTCCGAAACACGGTTACAAATCGTCTCCCCAGCGAGGCAAGGACTCCAATCTCCTGCGGACGGATGTTTTGCCCCCATTCAAGAACCGTCGTACCGTTTCGAATATCATCTCCTGCGCGGCGTATGTTATATCCGGGTACAACAGAACGAAGTAGTTTTATTTCCCGCTCATTGATTGCTTCCGTCCATTCATGTTGAATGACTGCATCACAATCTTCCGGGATTTTCGCTCCCGTCATGATTGTTGCACACTCACCTTGTCCCATTCTCCTGGTTGATACAGAACCGGCGGATATCTCATCAATAACTTGTAACACTGTCGGAACGGTTTTGCAATCTTCCGATCGAACCGCAAATCCGTCCATCGCAGAGTTATCAAACGAGGGAATGTTTTCCTCCGAGATGATATCTTCTGCAAGAACAAAACCGAGAGAGTTCTCAAACGAAACCGTTAATGTTCCGAGCGGATGAACGAAAGCGGAAATAATGTCCCGCGCTTCTTGTGTGCTAATCATTGTACACACTTCCTCATCAACATTTCATACTCTTCCTGTGTATCAATATTCAGAAGAATTCCTTCATCCTCAACTGGCACGTCCAGTATCTCGTCGGGATAGTTGTGAACAACGAATCTCGCGCCCGCATCAATCGGTGCCGAACGGAGCGCATCAAACATTGACCTCCCGAACAGAACAGGATGTCCTCGTTTTCCTTTATAAGTTGGAATGATAATGTTCTTGTTCGATTTCCAGAAACCTTGTAACAAATCAACGATGAGCGATTGCGTGAGCATGGGACGGTCAACCGGACAGACCAATACACCGGGAATGTTTTCGTCTGTCAATGTGGCGATTCCTACCTGCAATGATGATAGTTGCCCATTTTGCCAATGATCGTTCACTGCGATTTTTCCGTGATACCAAGAGAGCGAAGGTTGAATTTGTTCGGCGTACGCTCCAAGCACAAGAATATTTTCCGATACCTGTGCCGAATGTAAGACGCGAATGATTTTCTGAAGAAATGTCTCTTCACCAATTTGTAACAACGCTTTGGGTGTTCCCATCCTGGTTGAAGCACCCGCCGCAAGTATGACACCGACAATCATGAGAGATTAGTTTTTCGCTTCCCCGCGTAACTCTTTCGGGTAAAATATTTTCCCTTTTTTGATAATCATCGAAATTGCGCGCGTGTTACGGATGTCTTCCAATGGATTCCTCTCAAGGACAATCATGTCCGCTTGATAATTGGTAAAGAGAAAGCCGACGTTTTTTCTTACCCCGAGATATTCTGCCGAAATTGCTGTTGCCGAAACTATCGCTTGCATCGGCGTCAATCCAGCGTTCACCAAATATTCTAATTCAAGATGTTCGCTGATACCAGGTAAGAAAGAAACATCCGTTCCCATCGGGACAGGAACGTAATGCTTTACAATCGCACCGGAATTGTCATATGCAATAGCGCGTTGTTCCGGTGTAAATTTGAATCGCGGAAATTGCTGATGCACTATCTTTATAGCATCGGTTTGAGTAAAGGCAGTGACTTCCGATTGTGGTAACGATAATCGAAAAAGTGAATCTGCAAAAATGTTGGCAAAATAATTCTCCTCATCCGTCAATGATTCGTACCAAGAGAGTGTTGATACATAGTAGATATTTCGCCGAATCAACTGGTCAAGGAGAGAACTTCCGAGCCGTTCATCAACAGCTCCCCGTACAAGCGCTGAAACACCTGCATCAATAGCGGCTTGTGCATCCTTCATTAACGATACCTGGATGGATACAAATATTTTTAATTTCTTTGCTTCATCAATTAAAGCGGCAACAACAGCAGAGTCCAACTGATGTTCATCATATAAAATATGAAAGCGGGAAATTTTCAGTGAATGAAGCACTCGAACCTGTGAGCGTGCATCTTCGGGCGTAGTCGGACGGACAGTAACTCCTTCATTCGCTTCTCCG
>JACPVN010000471.1 GCA_016191715.1 Ignavibacteriota bacterium
GGCATCGGTAGTAATATCGAGAAGCGCGGCTTGTTCCTCCAATCGCTTTTCAATTAATTTTTGCTGGCTGATGTCTAACGCAACACCTATCAGCGCAATTTGCTCACCGGCTTCATCCCGAACAACTGAGGTTGAAAGATAGACCGGGAACTCTGTCCCGTCTTTTTTCCTGTTGAGCAGTTCACCATGCCAACCACTTTCCTTCGTCGTCTCTATTATGAACGAGGTCGGTGGTATCGTCTTTTCAGAACGAACGATACCTATATGCTGTCCGATTACTTCAGAAGATTGATACCCGTATGTTTTCAGAAACGCATCATTCACAAAGAGAATGGTATTTTCCGTATCGGTGATGGTAACACACTCGGTAATACTTTTTATTGCTGATGCGAGCATGTGAACAGTTTTTTCCCGTTCTTTCCGTTCAATGGCGCTCCCGAAGAGGTTCGCCGCAGACTTCAACGCTTCCAGTTCTGCGAACGACCAGTTCCGTTGTGTTGCACAATCATCAAACCCGATGAACCCCCATAATTGCTGGTTGATTAATATCGGGACGACACACACTGATAAAATGTTCTGCGGTTCAAGCACCTCTCTTTCTGCCTGCGGAAAATCACTCACGTTTCCATACAAGTATCTTCCGCCGGAAAGAATGTTGTACCAGCGTTGAAACACCGGACTCAGACATGGAATGTTTTGTAAATCGGGATTATCAATTTCCGGTTTGGTGTCTCCCGAAACCCATTCATATCGCTGGCTGGTAAGAAGCGTTCCATCGGCGTCCTGATGATTTGCAAAGATGTACACCCGGTCCACTTCCGTCGCTTCTCCAAGTCTTTGCAGAAATTTTTCAACACTCTTTTCAAACGAACTACCCAGCATGAAATGTTCAGTTGCAAAACTGAGCGCTTCAAGAATTGCCTCGCGGCGATACAGCCCGAGTTCTGCAATTTTTTGTTTGGTAATATCTCTGCCGACGGACTGTATTTCGATGAGAGTCCCGTTGCTGTCAAAGAGAGCACGATCAATCCATGACTGCCACCGTATTTCTCCGGTAGGAAATAACACTTCCAGTTCCAACCCTGATGTCGGATTTTCAGGTTTCAGCACTTTCATTGCTTCAATATGGTGTTGAACAATCTTTTTGATGGAAGAAAATACAACTTCGCACAAGTTGTTGCCAAGCAAGTCCCCGGAAGGTTGGTTCGTCAATCTGCAAAACGCTTCATTGACAAACAGAAGTTTCCCTTCCGGAGTAATACGAACGATGTATTCCGCCTGGTCTTGTACAACCCCGCGGTATCGTTCTTCGCTCAACCGAAGTAACTTATCCTGCTTTCTCTTCCTCACGTTATACACAAATCCAAGAATAAACAATCCCGCTGCAAGCGTGAGCATCGGAATATAGAATAACGGTTTCAGGTAATAAGGTGAGTCAACATGGAAGGTGTATGAATTTCCCGCCTCAGAGTATTTCCCGAATAATCCTTTCGCCTGAACAACGAATGTGTGCTCTCCCGGCTTCAGTTCACCAAAGACATATTGATGGTCCATACTCCACTTTGACCATGAATCATTGTCCAAATGATATCGCGTTTCAATAGAATTTGAGGGTAATTCTCCCCAATGACTATATGCGTTCCACCTGAAATGAATCGAGTTGTTGACGTACGACGACTGCTCGATGACTGCCATTGGCGGTAAACTGTTTACCCTATCCAAATTCAGAATCGCGGTTCCACCCCCCATCGTTCCTACGTATAATTTATTTCCAAGAGGAAGCAGGGGCCATAATCGAAGGGGATTTAATCCTGAAGAAGCATCGAAGCGTGACCAGATTCCATTGTCAAAACAGGAAAGCCCGTTGGCGGTAGCAATCCAAATTCTCTGAAGAGAATCAATGTTAATCTCCCAGATTGCATCACTAATCAATCCGTCTTCAACAGTGTAATAGCCCGGTGTCTCATCTTTCAAATATCCTAAGCCGGTCATTTGATCGCTGAACCAAAGAGTATTCTGGCTGTCGAGCGCAATCGTGAATGTTCTGTTCAGTTTCAAACCTTCGGACATCGTCCAATGTTTCCATACTCCTTCTTTCCAACGACTGATGCCGCCGTTGGTACCAAACCAAAACGTCCCATCGTTCCCTTCTACAAATGCATAAACACGATTATTAATCAATCCTTGTTTTGTTGACCACTGAATGAACTTTTCATTTTCATAGAGGAATGCGCCGGGTTCAGTCCGTTCGTCAGCAAAATATCGAGCCATGCCGAGAAACCATAAACGATTTTTTTTGTCTTTTTTAATTTTGTGTATGAATCCGAATAATCCTTCTCGCTGACCGAAGTATTTCCACCGTGTTCCATTCCAGCGATAGGCGCCTTCAAACGAAGCGCCGCTCGAAATCCAGATGTTCCCGTTTGCATCTTCTGCCAAGCCGGTTAAAGCGTATAACTCTTTGTTTTCAATTTTTGTAATATACTCGACCGGACGATTTTTTCTCCGGATTTCTAATCCTTCATCCGTGGTAATCCAAAATGAACCGTCAGTTGTAGAGAGAAAATCCGTAACCTTATTTGACCTGCTTGTCTCTGGTTTTTTCCAGTAGTTCCATAACGAAGTTGTTACTCTGTAGAGATACAATCCTGATTCCGTTCCAACCCATAGTCCGCCTGTTTTTCTGTACTTGAGAAACAGAATGTTTGTTAATTGTTCGGGTAACGGTTCAAGCGTGTTCCATGTGTTATTGACTTGCGCACGAACTTCACCTAACATGTACGCATACATCGGGTGAGCGTTGTCCATCACATCAAGCGATTGAATGAAATCAATTCTTCCTTCGTTTGTGAGAC
>JACPVN010000444.1 GCA_016191715.1 Ignavibacteriota bacterium
ACGCGAGCCGCCTGAACGATGGATTCATCTCCGCCCATAAAATCCACAAGCCGGACAAAACCGGCATTCAAACACTTAAATTCTTTATCGAGTAATGCTTCTGCTTCTTGATTGAGTACGTGCGCCATTTCTTTCTTTGATTTTATTGCGTGCAAATATACAGGAACGGGAGGCAATATTCAAAAGGAAAAATTAAATCAGTCATCATTTCGATATAAAGCCGGAAAATAATATTGTTATTTTTGGATCGAGACAGGGAACACTGCTATCGGTTTCAAAGAGAATAGGAAAACAAACACCAAGACCGAATCACAAGTCACAACTCACTACTCACTAAATACTACATATAGGGTGGTTCTAAAAACTACATCCGCTCCACACTGCGTCCCCGCAGTGTGATGAATCCAATTTGGTTTCGTTGTTACTGCGTGGACGCAGAAAAGAGCAGAAGGGTTTTTAGAACTACCCTATAGAGGATGCCCGTTGTTCCGTAAAGGAGCAACGGGCTTTTTCTTTTTCTCCCGATTCTGAGTATTTTCTTCCACAACTTCAACTACTCAAAGAAAATTCCGATAAGGTTCCATGCGTTCTTGCTTTAATAATTCTTTCCGACTTAAAAATCTCTTTTTTTCAACTTACCACTCACGACTCACCACTTACCAATTACTTGTTACCTTCCTCCTGATTTTCTTTTTCGGTTGTTCAACTCCGCCGCCGGAAATTGTCAAACAAGACAAGCCAAAGCCGACAAAGAACGAGTGGGTTGAACAAACACTTGCCCGTCTTTCGCTCGAAGAAAAAATCAGCCAGATGATTTTATCGCGTTCGTACGGATACTATTATAGTAGCAAGAGCGAACAGTATCGGTTGTTGCATCATCTTGTGGAGGGACATAAGATTGGCGGGTTGATTTTCTTTCAGGGAGATGTGTATGAAACCGCGGAGATGCTCAATCGCTGTCAGGAGTGGTCGGATATTCCATTGTTAGTCGCGGCTGATTTTGAGTGGGGAAGCGCGATGCGGATTCGTCGTGGAACGAGATTTCCGGAAGCGATGGCAGTCGGTGCGACTCGCGATACACTGCTTGCATATCAAATGGGAAAAGCAATCGGGAAGGAAACCCGTGCGATGGGAATTCATCAGAACTACGCGCCCGTTGCAGATGTGAATAATAATCCGGATAATCCTGTCATCAACACTCGCTCGTTTGGCGAAGACCCGAAGTTGGTTGCCGAGATGGCGTGTGCATTTACGGCAGGGATGCAATCGGAAAATGTTCTTGCCACCGCAAAACATTTCCCCGGTCACGGCGACACGCATGTTGATTCGCATATTGATTTGCCGTCGGTAAATGTTTCCCGCTCGCGGCTTGATAGTCTTGAGTTATATCCTTTCCGTGAATTGTTCAAACGAAATGTTGCATCGGTGATGGTTGCACATCTCACCGTTCTTTCCATTGATTCAACGAAAGGATTGCCTTCGACTCTTTCAAAACCTTTTATCACAGGATTGCTCAAGCAAGAACTTGGTTACACCGGTTTGATTGTTACCGATGCGCTTGATATGGGAGCGATTGTCAACAAGTTTGGTTCGGATTCGACAGCGATTTTTGCGGTTGAAGCAGGAACCGATGTGCTGTTGATTTTGCCGGATGAAGATGCGGCAATTGAGGCGTTGATTCATGCAGTTGAGAACGGAAGAATTTCCGAAGAGCGAATCAATTATTCTGTAAGAAAAATTCTTGGCTACAAGTTTGATTTGGGTTTGGTGGAAAATCGTTTTGTTGATTTGAAAAACATCCGGGAAGTGGTTGCAACTCCTGAGCATCTTGGAATTGCAAAACAGATTGCGAGGAAATCAATTACAGTTTTAAAAAGAGATTCTGTTGCTTCCATTCTTCCTTTACCGTCCCGTGAACGGGACAGCAATAGATTGAGCAAGAAGATTTTGAATATTGTGATTGCAGATGTTGAAAGTTATCGAACGGAAATCCAACGGAATGGAAACCCTTGGACGAACGAGCCGGTCGGAAATTATTTCACGACGATGTTAAAGCGACGGACGAACAATGTTGAGCAAGTTACTGTTGACCCGTCGTGGAACAAGATGAGTTTTGATTCGCTTCTGAAGAAAGCGAAATCTGCTGACATTGTTTTGCTTCCGATATTTTCAAAAGCACGTTCCGGCGCGGGGATGTTTGGAATCGGGAGCGATGTTACAAATTTCATCAAACAACTCTCTGAATTGAACAAACCAACAGTTGCACTTGCACTCGGAAGTCCGTACGTGTTAAGTGTTGTCCCGAAAGCCAATGCGTATGTGTGCTCGTACTCCGATTGCGAAGCATCAACCGAAGCAACGGTTGAAGCATTGTTCGGTGAAATTCCGACGCAGGGAAAATTACCCGTCAATATTCCCAACATGTTTGCGTTTGGCGAAGGCATTGATATCTCCCAATCGGTTCTCCGAAAAGACAAACCCGAAAATGTAGGATTCAATTCGGATAGTCTGGCGTTGGTTGATTCAGTCGTCAATCAAGCGATTCGAGATGCTGCATTTCCCGGAGCGCAGGTGTGTGTTGTGAAGGATGGAGCGATTGTTCTAAACAAGTCTTACGGAAAAGAGACGTACGGTGCAAGTGATTCAGGATTTAGAATTCAGGATTCAACAATCGTTAATGGTCAATCGTCAATCGTCAATCAGACAATGTTTGACCTTGCTTCTCTCACAAAAGTCATCGCCACAACTTCTGCTGTTATGAAATTGTACGACGAAGCAAAACTTGGCTTAGATGATAAAGTAGTGAATTTCATTCCCGAGTTTGGTGTTCATGGAAAAGAAAACATCACGATTCGAAATCTTCTTCTTCACAATTCAGGTTTGCCTGCGTTTAAACGATTGTATGCGATGTGCAAAACTCCTCAGGAAGTTTTGGATTCAGTTTTCAACTCGGGACTCATTTATCGAACAGGCGACTCAACTGTCTATAGTGATTTCGGTTTTATTACGCTTGGAAATATTGTTGAGCGGATATCAGGACAAACGCTTGATGAATATTGCAGGAAAAATTTCTTCGAGCCGCTTGGAATGAAACAAACAATGTTCAATCCGCCGGAATCGCTTTGGACAAATATCGCACCAACTGAGTATGATTCTCTGTTGAGAAAGAAACTTGTGCGTGGAGTTGTTCACGATGGGAATGCTTTTACACTCGGCGGAGTTTCCGGTCATGCGGGCTTATTCTCCACTGCTTCTGACCTTGCCATTTTCATGCAAATGCTGATGAATGGAGGAAGTTACAATGGCAAACAATTTCTGAAACACGAAACAATTAAATTTTTTACAACAAAAAGGGGAACGAACAGCACTCGTGCGCTGGGCTGGGATACAAAGTCGGTGGAGGGATATAGTTCTGCAGGGAAGTTCTTCTCAGAAAAATCGTTTGGGCATACCGGATTTACGGGTACTTCGATTTGGGCAGACCCGGAAAGAAATCTTTTTGTTATCTTTCTGGCAAATCGTGTGTATCCAACACGAGCGAATACAAAAATCTCAGGAGTAAGACCTGCAGTTCATGAGGGAGTAATCAAATCCTTGCCAAAATAAAATTTGCTGAGAAACAATGAATTCAGATAAATTTCCTATATTTGTCGTGTGAACAAGCGTCAAACGAATTCAAAAACACTCTCTTCAAAGAGTAAAACAAAATTCATTGGAATGGAACCCTTTCTAAGTTATCATGACATAAAGAAAGAAAAGATTACAAATCTAGAACGAATGACAGACAAACAAGCTCTGATTCAAACCGAAGCCCTCCTTCGTGCAACTAAATGGTTTACAACACAAAACTCAAAACCCGAAACTAAACTTATGAAACTCACTAAATTCAAAAACGAACCCTACACCGATTGGTCGAAGCCGGCGAATCGGAAGAAACAAGAACTGGCAATTGCCAAAATCGAAAAACAATTTGGCAAGGAATATCCAAATATCATTGGCGGTGAGAAACTCACTGCTAAAGAAAAATTACATTCACTCAATCCGTCAAACCCAAACCAAGTAGTTGGCGTGTTCCAAAAAGGAACTGTTGATGATGCGTTGAAGGCGCTGAAGGTTGCTGAGAAAAAGTTTGCCGAGTGGAGTAAAGTTCCACCTGCGAAACGAGCAGACTATCTTTTCAAAGCGGCAAAGATTATGCGTAAACGCCGCTTCGAGAGTAACGCAACGATGATTATTGAAGTCGGGAAGAACTGGATGGAAGCCGATGGAGACACGGCAGAAGCAATTGACTTCCTCGAATTTTATGGACGGGAAATGCTTCGCTACGCCGACCAAAAAGCGGCTGTCCAATTGCCGGGAGAGAAAGATGAAGTGGTCTATATTCCACTCGGTGTTGGCATTGTTATTCCGCCGTGGAATTTCCCGTTTGCAATTCTTGCCGGCATGACGACTGCGGCAGTCGTTGCAGGCAACACGGTCATTCTCAAACCATCAAGCGATTCGCCCTTGACAGGGATGCGTTTCATGGAAGTGATGGAAGAAGCAGGATTGCCGGCTGGTGTCATTAACTTTGTTGCCGGTCCCGGCAGTGCAGTTGGCGATACACTTATCAAGCATCCGAAATCGCGATTCATCGCGTTCACAGGTTCGAAGGAAGTTGGCATTCACATCAACACAGAAGCGGCGAAAGTTTTACCCGGACAAATCTGGTTGAAACGAGTTGTTGCCGAAATGGGTGGAAAGGATTCTATCATCGTTGATAGTGAAGCAAACTTTGAGGAAGCAGTTGCTGGTGTAACAGTTTCTGCCTTTGGTTTTCAGGGACAAAAATGCTCGGCGTGTTCCCGTGCAATTGTTGATGCAAAAATTTATGACAAGTTTGTTGCCGCGCTCAAAAAAAGAGTTGATGCAATTCCTGTTGGCGAAGCAAAAGATTTGAGCAACTATATGGGACCTGTCATCAACAAAGGCGCTATGGAAAACATCATGCGCTATATTGAAGTAGCACAGAAAGAAGGAGGCAAGTTGGTGAGCGGCGGTGTGCGTGCATCGGAAGATGGTTACTTCATCAGACCAACCGTCATTGCTAATGTAGAACCGAAAGCAACAATCTCTCAGGAAGAAATTTTCGGTCCCGTTCTTGCCGTCATCAAAGCAAAGAACTTTGACCACGCGCTGGAAATTGCCAACAACACCGAGTATGGATTAACCGGCGCGGTTTACTCAAAGAACAAAAAGAAAATTGAACGAGCGAGAACCGAGTTCCACGTCGGGAATTTGTATCTCAATCGCAAATGCACCGGAGCGATGGTCGGCGCACATCCGTTTGGCGGTTTCAACATGAGCGGTACGGATTCGAAAGCAGGCGGACGAGATTATTTGCTTTTGTTCTTGCAGGCGAAATCAATTGCAACGAAAATTAAATAACGATTCAGGATTTACGATTGAAGATGTAGGATTGTAGAATCATAAATCCTGCATCATGAATCAATAATAAATATGCTTGTCAACAAAAATCTTCTCTGGGATTACGACTGGAAAGAAGAACAGTACGAGACGGAAGAATTTAAGCAATGGTACATTGCACGGGTTCTTTCGCGCGGTTCAACTGAAGATGTACAAGGAGTTGGCATAGGATTGATCAAAGAATATCTCCCCAAGATTGCAATCCCAAAAAGAATTAGAGAATACTGGGAATTTGTTTTTACTCTCCCAATTATAAAACATCAGTACGGAGAATATCACGACGCTACATAGTTCACCTGAAGTGGTGCTTTCTGTTAATCAACAAAAGTTGTTAGAATTGTTTGGTGCGAATTCACTCATAGCTAACTTTTATTTAACAGGTGGAACAGCGCTCTCAGCATTTTATCTTCAACATCGTTACTCGGAAGATTTGGATTTTTTTACATCAACAAGAGAAAATATCCATCTCATTCGGCAGGAAGTGCTTGAGATTCTTCGAACTTTTGCAAAAGAAGTGAAACTCATCAGGAGTTTGGAGACGTTTATTGAGGCACACGTACATTGTCATGATGGAGAAGTTATTAAAATTGATTTCGCATTCGATTCTCCTTTTCGGTTTGAAGAACCGATTACAAATGTATGGTACAATATTCGGGTTGATTCGTTGCTTGACATTGGTTGTAATAAAATATCTACCGTCTTTGACCGAGCAACGGCAAAAGATTTTGTTGACCTTTACTTCTTATTGAATGAACATTTTCGATTCGATGAACTATGGGAAAAAGCAAAACAAAAACATGTCGGGCTTGATGATTACTGGTTTTGTCAATCGTTAATACGAGTGAAACAGTTACAGCAACTTCCCAATATGATTCGACAAGTAGCAATCGAAGAACTTAAAACTTATTTCCTGAATCTTCATAGCGAAATGATTGCAAGGATTTCGGGGATAACAAAATAACTCTTATCTTCACCTACTAATTTCACAAAGGGTGAAGAAATTACAATCTAAAACCTATTACCTAAAACCATATATCTAAGAAAATGAAAATACACGAATACCAAGGAAAAGAAATTTTAAGAAAGTACAATGTCGCCACACCAAACGGGCGAGTTGCATTCTCACCGGAAGAAGCGGTGAAAGTGTGTGTTGATATGTGTCAGGGAAGCACGGAAGTAGCCGACACGAAAGTGTGGGTTGTGAAAGCGCAAATCCACGCAGGCGGGCGCGGCAAAGGGGGCGGCGTGAAAGTCTCGAAATCGCTGGATGAGGTTTATCAACACGCATCCAAGATTTACGGGATGAATTTGATAACACATCAAACCGGACCGGAAGGAAGAATTGTCAAGCGGTTGCTTGTTGAAGAAGGAATTTCGATAGCAAAAGAATTGTATGTCGGAATCACACTCGACCGTGCACGTTCACAAAATTGTGTGATGGCATCTACCGAAGGCGGCGTAGAGATCGAGAAGGTTGCGACGGAAACTCCCGAAAAGATTTTGAAGGAATATGTGAATCCCGCAATCGGATTCAGAGAGTTTCAAGCGCGTCGGCTTGCATTCGCTCTCGGATTGAGTGGAGAAGCGATGAAAAATGCAGTGAAGTTTTTTATGTCGTTGTACAAAGCATACGTCGAGACGGATGCATCACTTGCGGAAATCAATCCGTTGGTTGTTACAACCGATGGGCGCGTCCTTGCGCTTGATGCAAAGATGAACTTCGATGACAACGCGCTCTATCGTCATGCTGATATTGTGGCGATGCGTGATTTGGATGAAGAAGAACCGCTCGAAATCGAAGCATCGAAATCAAATCTCAATTATATCAAACTCGATGGAAATGTCGGTTGCATGGTAAACGGCGCCGGACTTGCAATGGCAACGATGGACATTATCAAGCTTGCAGGCGGCGAGCCGGCAAACTTCCTCGATGTTGGCGGCGGTGCAAATGTGGAAACGGTCTCCAGCGGATTCAGAATTATTCTCTCTGACCCGAATGTAAAGGCAGTTCTTGTCAACATTTTTGGTGGAATTGTCCGATGCGACCGCGTTGCAAACGGTGTCATCGAAGCGGCGAAGAAAGTACATGTAAATGTTCCGGTTGTTGTTCGTCTCGAAGGGACGAACGCAAAAGAAGCAAGGGAAATTCTTGCAAACTCAGGACTGAACTTTGCGGTTGCTTCAAGTCTTCATGATGCGGCGGCGAAAGTAACAGCGGCTATCAATTAAAAATTCAAAATTAGAAAACTAATATCCCAAATCTCATATCTCAAATCGTTGTTATGAAACCATTAACCTCAGTAAATAATATTAAGAACGAATACATCAAACGAACACTTTCAAGCATCATCGGAAAGGATGTGATGAAAATTCTGAGTTCGACTTCAACGCAGTTGAAA
>JACPVN010000445.1 GCA_016191715.1 Ignavibacteriota bacterium
ACCGCTGGAGGAACCGGACTTCTTTCACGACCGATTGAACAGAAGATGCGGCAACAGTTTACATTCAATCCGAGATGGAACATGCTTTCCATTCCCTTGGCAGTTGACAATGATTCTAAAGAATCTGTTTTTCCCGATGCCGTTTCCGAAGCATTCTCTTTTGATGGACAATACATCCCGCAAACAACATTAGAAAACGGGAAAGGATATTGGTTGAAGTTCTCTGATACAGCTGTTGTTTCTATTGATGGTTATGCGAAAAATAAAATAGTGATTGATGTGAAAGAAGGTTGGAATATGATTGGCTCAATATCGAGCAACTTGCCGGTGTACGAAATCGAAGAATATCCCGAAGGAATTATCCAATCGAATTTTTATGGGTACGAAAGCGGGTATCAAATCGCAAATGCAATTCAACCATCGAAAGCATATTGGGTGAAGGTCAGTCAGAATGGTCAACTTGTATTGGATGGAGAACAATTCTTACTGAACGATTCAGCACACACGTTGCCGCCCGATTCAATTTTGGAGCCGGATTTGTACAACAAAATCCGAATCACGGATAATTCAGGTTTGACACAAACCCTCTACTTTTCAAATCAAAAAGAATCTGACGACCTTTTGAAAAAGTACTTCATGCCGCCGTTACCGCCGGACGGTTCGTTCGATGTACGGTTTGCAACCGGAAGCATGTTTGAATGTGCAAGCGCTCAACAATCAAAACAAATTCCGATTACTGTTTCAACTCTGCATTATCCTGTTACGATTGCGTGGGAACGGCATCAACAAATTGCTCAGGCAAGGTTGTTGGTCAATGAGGATTCATTTGATGTAACGCAAGATGGAAAAACAGTTATCCAAACTGAGGAAAATAAAATAGTGTTAGTTCTTGAAATGGGGAATGACCCGACTGTGCCCAAAGAATTTGCTCTCGAACAAAACTATCCCAATCCGTTCAATCCAAGTACAGTTATACATTATCAGTTAAAGGCGAAAAGTTATGTACTGTTGAAAGTGTATAATCTTCTTGGCGAAGAAGTTTCAACTCCTGTCAATGAAGTTCAGGATGCCGGATATAAGTCAGTAACATTTACCGCCTCGTCACTTCCAAGCGGAATTTACTTTTACAAATTAACGACCTCTGAGGGATTTGCCGATGTAAAGAGAATGGCTCTCATCCGATAATCAAGGATCACCGGCGTAGTTTTTCAACTTTTTGCAGGCGAAAGCAAGTTAACTTCATCTCTGGTTCCAAGAGAAAGCGCTTTGCACCATATCAGCCGATTCCCGACAACACGGAATCGGCTTTTTCTATTTCATTTCTTTCTTCCTACATTTCAGCTGAGTTAGAGACGGTTACGTCTTCGCTCTTACAACAACTTTCTTTCATACACAGAAAAAGCGTTCAACCCTTGCTTCATCAATTATTTCTCCGTAGTCTCTTGAGTTTTACTCTCACAGGAAGTCTTTCGTGCCTCATCGTTTACACGGGTTTTTCCGGAATGCAAGAATCCCAAGAGTCAAAAACCTCGGAGTATAACATAGACACATGGGGAATTGAAGAAGGACTTCCTCAAAGTAGTGTCAATGCAATTCTTCAAACACGGGATGGCTTCATTTGGTTGGGGACATTTGGTGGTCTCGTTCGCTTCGATGGAATTAACTTCGTCGTGTACAATCGCGGAAATACACCATCTATGACTACAGACAGAATTTTAGCTCTGATGGAAGATACTTCGGGAACAATGTGGATCGGAACAGAAAACGGTGGTGTCATGACATTGCGCAATGGCATCTTTTCATCGTACACAACAAAAGAAGGCTTAGCAGATGATCGGGTGGATGTTCTTTTGCAAGATAGTAGCGGCTCTGTTTGGGTAAACAACATCAGCGGTAATATAACTCGTTATTTCAAAGGAACATTTAGACCGTATGATATTGGAGTGAGTTTAGGAACTTATTTTTCTCTCAGCGCTCAAGGAGCTTTACAGTGTTTGTATGATGAAAAAACGTTTGTATTTGAGAATGAAAAATTCGTACCGTATTTTCAGCACCCAATCTACAACAGACTGTTCTCCGTTCCGCCTGTTTGGGATAACAAAGGAAATTTTTGGATTTGCAGAGATGGGAGAGTTCTCTCTTGCTTCAAGGATGGGAAGGAAATGAAGCGGGTTTCTATTCCTGAAAACTTACACATCATGGTAGAACGGAACATGAAATTTGACAATGATGGAAATCTCTGGATGATTTCAATGGGGGGTGCTGTCCGGTTTGATGGAACATCGTTCCGGTTGTATTCAACAAACGACGGGCTTTCAGCAAATCAGATTATTTCGTTGCTGATAGACAGGGAAGGTAATTGCTGGTTCGGGACTCTCACGTCCGGTCTTAATCGTTTTCGAAAAAAAATGTTTACCGTTGTTATATCCAAAGAAAAAGAAGCAATCAACAATATTACTTCAATCTCTCACCTACATGAGGGAACAATTATTTTCGGATTAAATTGTAATGGCTACAAATTATGGAAAGACAATTCGTTTCTGAGTACATCACCTTATCCGAATAACATTAATCCCTGTGTGTGGTCAGTGTTTGAAGATTCCCGGCGCACCCTCTGGCTCGGAACATGGGGAAATGGTGTGTACAAATCTCAAGTCGCCTTAGA
>JACPVN010000446.1 GCA_016191715.1 Ignavibacteriota bacterium
GGAGATATTCTAACACTGCTGAAGAAGTTGTCCAGACGATGAAACTATTTGATTGTACCTCAACGGTTGCATCGAGAACATCTGCCAATCCTTTGTTTCTCACTACAGCAGTTAATGTAAATGATTCACCTGCTGTGTAGGAACCATCATTGTTCTGGTCGTTGAAGTGTGTTTGCCAGAGGAGAGGATAGATGCCTGCAATATATGCAAGATGAATGTTGGATGTCAGATTTTCCTGAGCAAACGGAAGAATCAAAGAAGATGAGGGCCAAAACGAGGTGCCGACTTCCGGAGTCATCGTGTAGGTAATCGGTTTTGAGTTATCTCCATACATATAATCGTCAGAGTTTCCACGCGTACTGTAGCGGACAGTTTGTAAATCGGTTCCGGTTCTGTACCTGTTCATCGAAGTCATATCAAATGCCATTTCACGAAAGATGAGCGAGTCACCGCTTTCTTTCGATGTGTACCCGAACGGGAAAATCAATAACTTTCCAAACGTGTGATAGTTCAACGCGGTTTTTATGGTGTGACTTTCCATGAAGTGTTTGATTGCAAGATTTTCGGGTTCAGAGAAGGGTGCGGTTCCTCTGTACGTATCACTCGCCGTGAATGTACTGGAACCTTCGTTGGAGGAATTCCACATATAAAGTGGTCCGTAATTTCTGTTCGGGTCAACGCCGAACGTTCCGCCTCCGTTATTGCGACGGTTCTTTCTCCAAAATCCGCCGCCATCGGGATTTGTTGTTTGATTGTACACATATCCGTCCGGATTGACAACGGGGATGAACCAGAGTTGTCTCTGGTTGACAAGATATGTCGCAGTGGTATTCGCCCCATAATTTTCAAGAAGCCACCACATGTAATAGAGAACCGTCATCATCCCTTCCGGTTCGCGTGCATGATGAAGAGCAGTGTATAACACTTCCGGTTCGTTTGCTTCTGTTTGATTTGGAGAATCGGAAATCTTTACAGCCCACAACGCGCGTCCTTCGTTCGATGTCCCGATGCTTTCTCGCGCTGTTATGATGTTTGGAAACAGAAGTTTCATCGTATCGAGTTGTTGCTTCACTTCGTCGTCGGTGTAGTAGCCACCCATGCTTCCGTAACCGAAGCCAAGTGCGTTGAACGCTCCTTTGTGAAGTTGTTGCGCGTAATGTTTTTCCAAATCCTCAATGAGAACGGTGTACAAAATATTTTTCTTTGATAATTGTTCGAGCGCATATGGGTCTGCGACAAATTCCATCGCACCGCCGACGGTTCCCGTTGTTCCTTCTTGGTCAATTCCCGATTCGAAGATTCGGGCAAGCGTTGCTTCCTCAGGAACGTGGATGCGGATTTGTTTGTACGTTCCACGTGTATTGGAAGCGTGGAGACTGAATGAAAAAATGAGGATGAAGAAAAGTAGCTTTCGTTGCATTGTAATTCAAAGTCAAAAAATAAGTAACTGAAGAATGTAAATTTAATAATTCATGATGTAACCCCATCCTTCAGGATGGGGAGAGTCATACAAAACGAGTCGCGGGCTTTAGCCCGAACAATCATGGCTAAAGCCATACTATGGTTTATCACTATCAACCCCACGATAAATCGTGGGGTTATGAAAAAAAAATCAGTCGTTTGTTTTATTAGTAGCAAATATAGCCAAAGGATTGCACAATTGCAGATTTTGACTTTCCCCGAAACGATTGTATTTTCATTCCCCGATGACCGAGAAGAACTTCCATCATGAAAAATTCGATTTAGAAAATGTTCACGGTGACGTGATTTTTGGAGATATTCGAGTCAATGACGATGGGATAAAAAAGCCCGTCATTATTATTTGCCATAGTTTTATGGCGTTTAAGAATTGGGGATTTTTTCCGTATCTTGCACGCCGAATTGCAGAAGCAGGTTTTGTCTCCGTCATTTTCAATTTCTCTTTGAATGGTGTGAGCAGAAATGGAACCCGTATTACCGAGTTCGATAAGTTTGCCCGCAACACATTGAGCCGTGAACTTGAAGATTTGAGAACAGTCGTTGATGCTTGTACTGCTGAAACAATCGGATGCAGTGTGATTGATACAGAACGAATCGGTTTGCTCGGTCATTCTCGCGGCAGTGGAATTGCAACCGTTTATACACCATCGGACAAACGAATAACATCGCTGGTGACTCTTTCATCCATTGCAACGTTTGAACGATGGCGTGAGCATCAAATAGTAGAATGGAAGCAGAATGGTTTTCTTCCACTCGCGAAAAATTCGACCGTGAGTCCGCTCCGGTTGGGTTTGGAATTGTTGAATGATTATGAATCAAACAGCGACAAGTTGAACATCATTCAGTCTGCGACGAAGATTTCCGTTCCGTGGTTGATTGTTCACGGCAAGGCTGATGTCACTGTACAGTGCAAAGAAGCAGAAGCGTTGCATCAGGCATCGAACAAAACAACAAGTGAATTATTGTTGATGGAGAAAGCCGGACACCTGTTCAACGCGGCAACGAAAGAAGAAGACGAGTATCAAACATTAGATAAAGTTTTAGAACATACAATTCAGTTTTATCAACGAACGTTGTAAAGGAAGTTTATGAATCAAACAAAAACAGTACAAACAACTTTTTTTCCTGTTGTCGAACAACATATTCTGACGCAGGCATTGTGGGTAACAGGATTTGCCCTGCTCACAGCAGTCGGAGCGCAAATTGAAGTTCCGCACCAACCGGTTCCATACACCATGCAAACATTTTTCGTACTGCTTTCCGGCGCTCTGCTTGGGAAGCGGAATGCGGCGTTCAGTCAGCTACTCTATCTCGGACTTGGCGCGCTCGGGCTTCCGGTGTTTGCACAATTCGGGTTTGGCATCACACGACTTCTCGGTCCCACAGGTGGTTACCTCCTCAGTTTTCCGGTCGCGGCGTTTGCAGTTGGTTATATTATTGATAAAAACAAAAGCATTTGGTGGACTGCATTAGCAATGTTTGTCGGCTCGCTCTTCATTTTCAGTTTGGGAACATTGCAATTGCAATTTCTCTATTATCAGGAATGGGTGCAATCATTACTGAATGGCTTCCTGATTTTTTCATGGTGGGATATTCTCAAAGTTTCTGCGGCGACAATTCTTGCTCATCAATTGAGAAAAATTCAATCGGGTTCATAACTCGTTGAAAAAATAATTGTATGAATAACGTTCCGCCGGAAGACAAGAGCGACGAAGTCTGGGATGAATTCAAATGGGAGGAGTTCATGCAGGAACAAGACCGCAAGGTTGACCGTCTGATGGAATTGATGGAACGCTATCATGACGACCCGAAGTGCGATGAAATCATTGCCCGTGAAATGGGGTGGATGTGGCTTCAGGAAAAAGAAGAACAGGAAGGAGACGATGCGTGGAGTCGTTATGTCGGTGATGAAGATGATGACGATTTGGAAGGAGAGGAGTGGAAGGTTGCCGCCGGAATCGAGGATGATGAAGAAGAACGTGAACTGCGAGCATACAAAAAATTCCCCGCCTTTACACTTGCCCACGAATTTGGTTTACGCGCCCACAAGTTTGTCGAACAACTTCCGGAAAAAGTTCGGGAAGATTCCGATGTTGTGGATTTTGTATCGAACGCGATGATTGCCGCCGCAAAACTTGCCGGCGGTGCAAGTTTTGATGATGATGCCGAAATGCTGGGAGGAAACATCGCCTATTGCAAACGCGGACTCAACGCCGCCAATTCGTGCATCAAAGCGTTGCAAACCATGAAAGAACGTAAAATGATAGATGAAGCTTCGTACATGTCCCTCTTCAAAGATGCAAAAGAAGCACGGGATACAATTGCCGTGTATGTTCTGGAGTTGAGGGAGAAGTTTAGAGGGGGGATTTGAATTTGACGTGGGAACGAGAACGAAAAAATGAAAATAGGAATATAAGTATGAATAAAAATTTATTTATTAAGTTGTCAATTGAATTTATTTGTATACTATTGTTTTCACTAAATTTAGGTGTTGGAATGGGAATATTACCTTTAATGATACGAAAGGAATATTCACTCATAGAATTTGGAGTTGTTGTTGGAGGGACAGCAGCTTCCATATTAGGTCCAATTTTATATTATTCTTTGATACGTAATTATTTGACTGTTTTTAATCTCGGTTTACTTGTGGGTGCTTGTAGTCTATCAGGATTATTAGTAGCCATTTTATTAAATCCTATGGTTTCTTCAATAGTGACACCGTCTGTACTAATAATAGGAAGTGTTCTTATTCGAATTAAAGAATCAGAGAAAAGAGAGATACAATTACATAAAGTAAATAAAGTTGGCACTTGAAAGTTGTTCATAAAATGTGATTGAGTGATCTTCTCGTTCCCACGCTCCGGCGTGGGAATGGTAAGTATTCTTCTCGTTTCCACGCTCCGGCGTGGGAATTGTCATCTCGTTCCCACGTTCCGACGTGGGAATGGTAGCATGACGCTCCGCGTCAGTAACTTTGCAAACACCTTATGAGTCGAAGATGAGCAAACACATTGGCGCTATTCAAGTGCGAGAAATTATACAGTGTTGCCAGTTCTGATGGAAATCGAAATGGAGTGGTGACGATGAGTTTTTGTTAGCGCAGAGCGCATCTCCCTTGCATTCCCACGCTGGA
>JACPVN010000447.1 GCA_016191715.1 Ignavibacteriota bacterium
GAAGAAGCAACGCACCGATTTTGTCGAACCTTGTCGCACCGGATACAGTCACTCTACCGCCAAGTCCGTACTCAGTTCTGTTTATCATCCATATTGCAGTTGCGGATTCAGATGGAAGAAGCGATGTTGACAAAGTGTATTTCAGAAGTCTTGATTCTCCGGATACGAACAAACAGTTTCTCTTGTATGATGATGGAATTAAAAATGACGCGAAGTACGACTCAGCCGCTGTTGATGGAATTTACTCGGGAAGGTTTAAATTTCTCTGGAACGCTCCGGCACAACCCTATCGCTTTGAGTTTGTCGCGGTTGACCAACTTGGATTTATAAGTAATAAAATTTTACATACGATGATTGTGAGGCAACCGTGAAAAAATTATTTGTTATTTGTTATATGTTATTCGTCGGTTCGTTGTTGGGACAAATAAATGTACCGAGAGTTATTTGGTCGGATTCGAGTTCGAGCAGTTCGCATTTGATTCCAAGCAACAGTGTAACGTATATGCGCTACGAGCCGGGAAATTTATGGACAGGAACGAGCAAGGGTCTCGCACGAACAACCGACTTTGGAAATTCGTGGCAGAGTTTTAGAAAAAACCCGAAGTTTCCGCACAACGGAATTTTTGCATTGGCTACTCAAGGTAATACTATCTGGACTTCGACCGGTTACGATACGGAAATTGAAGGGGGAAGTGTTCAGACCGGAGGTGGCTACACATTTTCGCTCGATAATGGTTTGAGTTGGGACTATGTAGCGCAAACACAAGATAATCCCGATGCAAAGTACATTCAATATGGAATCAATGATTCGGTCTGGATTCTTCCTGTCACAGTTCCGCAACAGAATGTTACATTCGATATTTCTATCACACCTGCCGGAACTGTTTACATCGCAAGTTGGTCGAGCAGTTTGAGACGCTCGTACGATAATGGTCTGACATGGGAACGAATTTTACTTCCGCTTGATAATACGATGAGCATTTCTCCATGGGATACACTTTGGACATACGCGCCGTCGGATACACTACGTCAACAAAGAATATTTCCTCGATACGACCCGCGACAGAACAATAACATGCTCGCCTTTTCTGTTTATGCGGTTGATGATAGTACAATTTGGTGTGGAACTGCCGGTGGTGTGAACAAATCAACAGACGGTGGTTCGAGTTGGGTGCGGTTCACTCATCAAAATCAAACAAAACCGATATTAGGAAACTGGGTAATTGCAATTGATGAACAGAACCTCAACGGAAACAGTCGCATCTGGACAACGAACTGGAGGGCGATTGACAATGAAGAAGAGTACGGTGTCAGTTATACGGATGACGCCGGGCTTAACTGGACGAATCTTCAGCGAGGAGTGAAAGCGTATGATTTTGCATTCAAGGATTCCATTGTTTATGTCGCGACAGATAACGGAATTTATCGCACTGAAGATTTAGGAATTACGTTTCAACAGTTTTCAAACTTCATTGATACACTGCCAAGAATATATATTCCTTCACCGAAAGTATATAGTGTTGTGGTTGTAAACGATACTGTCCTTGTCGGAACAGATGATGGATTAGTCGTGACAATTGATAACGACACGCGTCCGTTCGGTTCAACATGGAAAGCGTATCGAGCGTATCAACAACTCGGTACGAAAGCCGAAACGTATGCTTATCCAAATCCATATTCGCCTTCGCTTGATAAGATTGTGAGAATTCATTATGGCGCGAAAGAATTCAATGCGAGCGGAAACAGAGAGGTTTCAGTTGAGTTGTTTGATTTCGGTATGAATCGGGTTCGTACATTGATAATGAAAACACAACGGTCTGTGGCTCAGGAGTTTGACGAAATATGGGACGGCAGATCCGACAATGGTGAACTTGTACCCAACGGCGTGTACTTCTACAGACTTGTGATAAATAATGATGAACCTCTGTTCGGAAAGATTTTGGTGTTACAATGAGAAGAAATGTCTTTTTCCGAAGGGATGGATTCCCACTGATAATGTTATTGTTCTGTTTGATTCAGGGAGCAATTGCACAGAATCCTTACGTCGGTTCGTTTGCACGGATGGGATTTGGCGCACGAGGAATGGGAATGGGAAATGCGCTTGTGGCAGTAGCAACCGGTGACATCAACACATATTACAACCCGGCTCTTGCACCGTTTACGCAAAAGCGAACTGCCGCTGCAAGTTTCGGAGTTCTCTCACTCGACAGACGTTTGAATTTTCTCAGTTACTCTCAGCCGATAGAACCGCGCGGCGGATTTTCCATAGGGATTATTAATGCCGGCGTGAGTAATATTGACGGACGGGACGACGACGGTGTTCACACGGAAAATTATTCCACGTTCGAGAATCAGTTTTATCTCGCCTTTGCAAACCGCGTAGCGGAAAATCTTTCGCTCGGTGTCACTGTGAAAATGTATTACAGCAAGTTGTTTGAAGAAGTCTCGTCGTCAACTGTGGGATTTGATATTGGTGCATTGTTTCAATTCTCTCCTGAATTAACGCTTGGTGCATCAGTTTCGGACATCAACTCAAAATATAATTGGAACACAACTCCTGTGTATGGCTCGCTCAACGGAAAAAACTCCAAAGATAAATTTCCAATGGTGAGGAAGTTCGGAGCCGCGTATCATTGGAGAGAAGCCAGTGCAATCATTTCTGCTGAATATGAAAACACTTCTGCAAGTACGAATGCGGTGCGGGCTGGAATTGAATACCTCGTTCATGAGAATATCAGTGTACGAGGAGGATTCGACAGATACGATTTGGGTGATGATGCGACCGGCGCAAAACCTTCGTTCGGTTTTTCTGCAAATCATTCGTTCGGAGATTGGACTCCTGCACTTACGTACGCGTTTATCTTCGAACCGTTCTCTTCACACGATATTCATGTCGTTACACTTTCAACAACGTTCTGATTTATGAAAAGAAATTTTATCATTCTCATCTTTTTGGGAATTAGTTTTCAATTATCATTTGCTCAGGCAGGAAAAACCGGTTTATCGTTTCTCAAACTCGGACTCGGAAGCAGAGCGTTAAGTATGGGAGAAGCGTATTCAACAATCGGAACGGAACCGTTTGCAATGAATTACAATCCGGCAACACTCACGCAATCTCAATCGGTACAAGTAGTGTTTTCTCATCGTGAATGGGTTCAGGATACAAAGTCGGATTTTCTGGGAGTTTCAACCGTGCTTGATAATTTTGTGCTTGGTTTCGGAGTTCAATCGTTGAGTGTTTCAAACATTGAAATCAGAAGCGTTCCTGGTCCATTGGAGGGAACATTTGATGCGAAAAATGCATCACTCGGAGTTACCACCGCCTACAAATTCTCTGATGAACTCAGCATTGGCTTGACTGCAAATTATTTGTACGAGAAAATCTATGTTGATGAAGCAACAGGTTACGGATTGAATATTGGCGCTACTTATCTTACTCCGTGGGATGTTCGACTTGGTTTATCGTATGCTAACCTCGGTTCGATGAGTGAACTGAATAGAACCGCTACAACGTTACCGGCAACAATTCGATTTGGCGGGGCGTATGAAATCCCGTTGAAATCGGTAGATGGAAACTTCATAACGGCGGCTGAAATTATTTCTGTAAAAAATGAAGGAACGGCGCACGTTCATCTCGGAGTTGAATTTGACTTTCAACAAATGTTCGCGCTCAGGGGAGGATTTCAGTCAGGGTACGAATCAAAAAATATTACTACAGGTGTTGGGTTCAAGTACGAGATGTTCAAACTTGATTACGCATTTGTGCCGGTGAAGTTAGACTTCGGTTCTTCCCATACATTTACAATCGGCGTTGTGTTTTAAGAAAATCAAAAGGAATCAATTATGGTTTTGTTCATTATCATTTTTCTAACATTCGGGATGGTGTTGACTCCGGGAGGTGAGACGGAGAAAAAAGTCGAAACACCTTGGTCCACATTCGAAGAGGGAATCGAGCAGGCAAAGAAATCAAACAAAAAGATTATGCTTGATATTTATACTGACTGGTGCGGATGGTGTAAGAAACTCGACAGGGAAGTGTACGCAAACAAAGATGTAGCAAAATATTTAGGCGACAGTTACATCTCAATTAAGATTAACGCCGAGTCCACCAAAAAATTCAAGTTCAAAGGGAAGGAATACACAGAGCAACAACTTGCACAGGCGTTTGGCGCAACCGGTTATCCGACAATTGTTTTTTTGAAATCCGATTCTGATATGATTACGAAACTTGGCGGCTATGTTGAAGCCGGTCGCTTCTTGAAGATTCTCAAATTTCTCGGTGAAGACCACTACGAGAAAATGAAATGGGAAGAGTATCTTGATAAAGAAGAGAAATCCTCGAAGAAAAAATAGACAGAACTCCAACGATGATTAATGAAGGTTGTCGAGGGTGTCCAAAAAGTCTACACGCTCGGTTCTGCGTCCTCGCAGAACCTTCATTGTGACACGATTTGACACACGGCGAGGACGCCGTGTGGAGCGTTTAGTTCTTTTTGGACAGCCACGAGCAGTCGAACTTTTTAGTCATCCTCAGTCTGTATTAGTTTTTGTTTGAATTTCAGCCGCTAATTTTTCAATACACGATTTACAAAAGAACAGCATCTTGTAATCCCCAATCTGCCGTTCAATGAGTTTTGATTTATGAAATTTTTCCCGGCAAATAGAACACATTTCTGAAAACACATCATCAGGATGAACGGGCTTTTGAAGGAATGCCATCCTACCGAAATACGCGGCAAAAATCAGAAGAACAAGAAATGCGACGGCTAACGA
>JACPVN010000117.1 GCA_016191715.1 Ignavibacteriota bacterium
ACCGTAGGAATCATCCTTCCACGAAGTGAAAACATTCTTGTAGATTTGCGTCCCCTCAGAAAGTAATCGTCCATCAACCTGAAACAATCCATTTCCGAATTGCCGTGTGAATTTCAGAATCGTTCCCGGTGCAATATACACGGTATTGCCTCCGGAGACTGTAACATCGCCGCGCACTGCAATCACGTTTGAAGAAAATCCCGACGGGTACGAACCGCCAATGCGACCAAGGATGTTTCCTTCAAGCGCTATGACTCCTTCGTAGGTGTTCCCTGCAAAATAATTATTCTCATACACATTTCCGTGCGTGTTTCCGGTGAGTGCAAGATTCAATTGACCTGAAACTCCAATCGGAAATTGATTTCCTGTGACAGAATCATTCAGGATATACGCACGCGAGGAAAAGATTCCGGCGCGGCCGTTATTGCGAATCGTATTTGTTGTAATAACAAGAAGCGAATCAAGCGCATCGTTTCTGTTTACGATATAGACTCCATCTGCCAAGTTGTTGCTGATTGTATTCGAGACAATCGTACAACCGACGCTGTTGCTCACAACATTAATTCCCGAACCGCCGTTGTACGAAATAGTACAATTGTTCACTTCCGTCACCTTTGCATTATTCTCAGCATACAAACCTGTCGAACCATTATTCAAAAGAGAGGAATTTCTCAGCGTCAGATTGATAGTACTGTAACCATATAAACGGATGCCGTAGGTAGTACAACTATCAACAGTTGTTGAATCAATGGTAAACGTGTTGTTTTGTTGTACGCTAATACCCGCCGCATAAGATTTTCGGATGAGATTATTCACGAAAACAATACCGTTGCAACTGTTGCCGAAATGGACAGCCTGTACGTTATCTCTTCCGCCATATTTGAAAATGTTATGACGGATTCTGCAATTTCCATTATAGTACGCGATGTAATACCAATCACCCGGCGCCGCAGAAAGCGAGTCGGTCGCCTTTGAAGTTTTTCCTCCAACGGTGTTATCCCGCCACGATGTCCAGGTAATCGGTTGCGCCGGAGTTCCCTCCGCAATAAGAATACCACTTGAACTGAACGTTCGATAGCTGGAGAAGAATTCCATCTTAACAATCGCACCCGGGTCAACAACAAGAGTATCCCCGCCATCAACACTGAAATTATAAATTGCTACATACGTCTTCGATGAAATCGCGGTCGGAAATGTTGTGGATAAATTTCCTTCCATGCCTCCGTTGTAAATTGCAATAGCGTTGTACTGATTATCAGAGATGATATTGCCATCAACATTATTATTATCCACGTAACTATTCCCCGTTCTTCTCCATACACCAATCGGGTAGCGGTTATACTGAATCGTATTATCAATATACCTTGCAGAAGAACTCAAAATTCCTTCTCCCGTATGATGTGATACAGTATTGCCAATAAACATCACGCTGTTCCACGTATAGACAGTATTGATGTTGGCAATTCCGCCTGTTGCATTACTGTCAACAAGACTCCCTAAAAAAGTTTGAGGTATTCGCGCATCATCAATTTGGATACCCCAGCCGTCATTTCTTCGGATGATACAATTCGACACTTCCCGTAATGCGGCTTGATACACACAGCGAAGTCCAATATTACCATTATCCTGTATCGTACTCCCTCGAAATGTTATGTCATCACTGCTGTAATAACCAGCATAAAGTCCGTAGGTGTTATTGCTATCAATCGTACAGTTTTCAAAAGAAACTATCGAACTGCCGGCAATGTACAGACCATAATTATTCGATTTTCTGAACGTTGTATTTGAAATCGGGTTCGTAAGAGCAACTCCTCCATCGAAATTAAAACCATAGTTGGAGTATTTCATAATGCAATGGTCAATGAGAGAATTGTTTGCGCCAGAACCAAATAATTCAATATATCCCCAGTTCCCGGCGGCAGGCGGTGTATTATCGGTAAGAAGATTTGTCTTTCCTCCGTACATCGTATCACGATACGAAGTAAACACAATCGGATCATTTCCATCTGCAATCAAACATCCTAATATCCTCCAGTACTGACCGGTTGCAAATTTCACCACAACACCCGGTTCGATAACTAATGTCGTGCCGCTGATTGTCGTGATGGTTGTAGAATTTTCTATCATCACATACGTTGTTGATGTTATTCCATCAGGAAACGTATTGAACAAAGTATCAGATAAATATTCCCGGTTGCAACGTATTGCGAGGGCATTGTTGTATGTATTTCCTGTTATCGTGTTTCCACTGTATCGCGTTCCGCATCTTCCAATCAATCCTATTGGATAACGATTGTTCGAAATTACGCTGTTGTTGATAAAACCTTTTGAAGTAACAAATCCTTCCTGCCCGTTATTGCTTGTCGTGTTATTGCTGATTGTTACCAGTGAATCGGGATTGTAGCACCACAAACCAACATTAGTATTCCCATCAAACGTGGAGTTAGAAAATGTTTGAGGAACGTTTCCATTCCACGTATAAACGCCATGACCTGAATTGTCTTCTACCGTACAGTTATCAAGTAACGTAAGTGTCGCCCTGCTTCCAGCGCCATCGCAATGAATACCATTACTGCCATTGCGGGAAATTGTTGAGTTGCTTACAGAAAAATGAGATGTTCCCAATGCCTGAAGTCCATAACTTCCATTTCCTTCAAATTCACTATTCGTAATTGCGATACTTGAACTGTTGAGATACAATCCGATTCCACCGTTACCACTGAACGAACTGTTTGGCAAATTTGAAGTTGAACTTGTCAGGCTCAACCCCGTATTGGAGCTGTTTGTAACATAAATATTTGTAATTGAAGGAGAGCAACTGCTGATGATGAGTTCAGAGTACGTGTATAGCGTTCCTCCGAATTTAAATATACAGTAGTTCAAGTAACTCGAATTATTTCCTCCACTGCTAAGATTTACTGTTTCCCAATCTCCCGCAGTCGGTCCGGTTACTCTTCCATCGCCATTGCTATCGCCTCCGTAACTGTCATCCTTTTCAGAAGTAAAGACAATCATACCGCCCAAAATTCCTCCCGCTTTGATTGTACCGGCAATTGTCAAGGAGACTCCCGCGGCAAATTTGATGACTGTACCCGGGGCAATCGTGAGCGTATCTCCACTCGTTACGGTTATGTCATTCTTTAACCAATACACAGTGTTGGTGTTCCATCCAGTGTTCACGGTAATGTTTGCAGTAACATTCACAACAGGATACGCCCCCGCCCATATATTCCATGGATGAAAATCAACATAGTTGGTAACATCATCTCCCAAGCCTGTCGGATTGTAATCGGCATTGTACGGACCCATATCGCTTCCCCAGTAATTGTATTCCGCTTTGACTGATGAAGTGCCGGTGTTCTTTAATCCGTACGTCGTGTTGTTCATGATGACGTTATCTTTAATCGTCGGTTGCGATGAACCAACACTCGTGAATTGGATTCCGATATTGTTCGCACGAATTGTATCGTATTGAATAGTCGGACGGGCGCTCGCGTCAATGTAAATTCCCGTTCCGTTTGAATCAACAATACAGGTATTCACAATAGTCGTAGCATTGACAGCGATGCGGATTCCACCTGCTGTATTTCTGATAACAACACATGTATCAACGGTATAACCAAGACTGAGGTCAGTGAAAATTCCGTAGCCCGCATTATCACTGAACAAACTCTTAGCAATACGCGGAGAAGATGCACGAACGTTTACTCCATGATTCTGACTGTATCGAACGGTGCAGTTTGTCAGTGCAATACTGTACGCTCCTGTTTTGTAAAAGATGTTCGCCGCGTTCGCGCCGGAGCCTGCATACTCGACCAAACAATAATCAAACACGGAACTGACATTTAATCCGTTCTGAAACTCGATGCTGTTCCAATCACCGGGGGCGGGCGTTCCTGCGTTCGATGTGAAGGTGATAAGGCTGTCTGACGTCCCATCGGCAACAAGTCTCCCTGCGACAATCAGTTGTGTTCCCGGGTCAAACTTTACAACAACTCCCGGTTCAATCCTTAGCGTAACGCCGTTGTTCACCGTTACGGTTGCAGTAACAATCACCGGACTTCCTGAAACAGTCCAGACTGAATCAGTCAAAACCTGACCGGAAACATTTCCTGCAAGAAGTGGTAATGGAATAATGTTACTGAAAATTACAAAAAGAATCAGAGGAAATAGTAAACGCTTGAACATACTGTTACCTTTTATAAATGTTGTTGTGTTGTAATCCGATAAAATCTAAACTCATTAAGAACAATTAGCCAATAATAAGACAATTTAATCTTATTATCAATTTCTGTTCATATTGCTTTTTTATATTGTATGGTCAAATTATCAGATATTACTATGTGGAGTGAAATCAATGCAAGTTTTTTTAATGATAGGAATTTGAATAACAAGAAAAATACTTTGAAAAACACTGAAACTGTCATCCTAAACTTGTTTCAGGGTCTCTATTTAACTTCTACTCTATTGCTTCATATCCTTTTCTTCCAATCTATCTTGGGTGCCATAGACCATTCCATGACACAACCATTTCGTGTTACGGTATGGACCGTGACACACATGTCATCACTCAATCACTCCATCACTCCATCACTCCATCACTCCATCACTCCATCACTCCATCACTCCATTACTCCATCACTCCATCACTCCATCACTCCATTACTCCATATCACTATCTCCCAATCAACACAAACGAAGCCCAGTTCACCGGCGCCGAAGTTTTCTCAT
>JACPVN010000458.1 GCA_016191715.1 Ignavibacteriota bacterium
CATAAATGTCTGTTCCTTTCATCGTCAGATATGCTACAGAAAAATTGGCAGGAAGTCCTGTGGTAGATTCGGAGAACGTCTCACCGCCATCAGTTGAGGCGAACATTTTCCCGCCGCCGAGAAGATAGGTGCTGTACATCAGGAGTTTCGAACCTGCAACTATCATTGCGTTGGGTATGTAAAACGCCGGAATACCAGTTGCCGTTGCAGCAGTCCAAGAATCACCGTTATCTGTTGAGCGGAAAATAATGTTTGAGGTGTTGCCGCTTGTGAGTCCGATGTAAACATTCGCACCGGAAACAGCGATAACAGTAGCGCCAATATTCGCCTGAAGTTCATTCGACTTCGGAGTCCATGTCGCACCGTTATCGGTTGAACGATAGATGTTCCCTCCTGCAAGCGCGAAGACATAACCGTTTGATTGATTGACAGCAAACTGAGTTACCGTACCGCCCGAAGGTCCGCTTGTTTGTATCCATTGTGCAAATGAGAGGTTGTACAAAATTAAAACGATGAAGAACGATGTAGCAATTTTACTCATATAAAATTCCTTTATGAAATATTTGATGTTGAAGAACAAAAGAAACAGTTACAATGTAGGATTCGCGTCGCTGTAGTTCAATGACCCGAATGAGTCATTTTTCTCTGCGCTACTTTGTGTCTCTGTGTCTCAGTGGTTCATATAAATCAACCGCAGAAGACGCGGAGTTTCTTATCAAACAATATCGAACAAGAAAGCCGATCTCATATTGTCGAAATCGGCTTGTTCAATTCATTTTGACTAATAAGCGCCTACTTTGTCAGCAACAATTTCCTCGTCTCTGAAAACTCTCCTGACTGCAATCTATAATAATAGATGCCACTCGCCTGACCTGTCGCATCCCACGAAACACTGAACGTTCCGGGATGTAAATTCTCGTTTACAAGCGTTGCAACTTCTCTTCCCAAAATATCAAACACTTTCAATGTCACCAATCCTCCGCCAGAGGCGGATCCGCCTTTGGCGGAGAAATTCACAATCCGAAATTCAAAATTCGTCGTCGGGTTGAATGGGTTCGGATAATTTTGTTCAAGCGAAAATCCCGTTGGAATTCCAGAAGCAATTTCTTTCACCTCAAGAACATCCGTGAGCGGACGCTTCCACACTCCGTTGCCGCTTGTGCCTGCATACATGTTTCCGTTGTGGATTGTAAATGTGTAGGTGTACGTGTTGCCCGGTAAATCGCCGGAGAATTTTGTTGCACTTGTGGCAAAATTCTTGTGTACAAAAATCCCGTTGTTTGCGCGACAACCGAACAGGTTGTTTCCATAGACAAAAAACTGAGAATAGATGTTGGCGGAAATTATTGCCCACGATTGTCCGCCGTTAGTTGATTTATATGTTCCACCGGAGAACGAACCTGAAGCAAACAACACACTGCTCGTTCCTGCGAGCGCACCGATTTGAAAGTACGCCGGAAAACCGGAATCTGCTTTTACCCATGTCGTGCCCTCATCGCTTGATTTAAAGACTCCTAATCCGTACGCGTACACCATGCTTCCTATTTTTACCACATTCCCGACGTTGATAATTTCCGATGCTGTATCAACCTTCACCCAAGTATCTCCGTTATCCGTACTTCTGTACACGCGGTCTTTTGTTGTAAGCAATCCTCCTGCAACATCTATAATAGAATTGATCGAACCGTATTCCGGCAATCCGTTTCCGACAAGCGTCCACGTCGCACCGCCATCGGTCGAACGCTCAAGTCCGTTTGCAGGATAATCGCGTGCGAAGAGCAACGAACCGTTTGCGTACACAAGAGTTGGTTGGCTCGAAGAATCTTTCAGATTTCCGCGAACATTTGTCCATGTCGTTCCATCATCGCTCGTTTTGAAAATGCTGTTCCCGTTCGCGTAGAGTGTTGAGCCATCAATCAAAAAGCCGCTCATATCTCTTGCCTTCAACCCGGTATTTTGTTGTGTCCACGAATTCCCGCTGTCGGTTGATTTGTACACACCATTCGCAACTGTTCCGGCAAAAACATCAGAGCCGGAAACTTCAAGCGAAAACATACCCATCAAAGGAAGCCCGCCGCCGAGAACAGTCCAGGTTCCACCACCATCAGTACTTCGATACACGAATTGATTTGCCGTAGCAAAGAGATTCGAGCCGATTGCTCTGATTTCAGAAATGCCGGAATACGTCGGGATTCCATTATCCGCCTGTGTCCACGTGTCACCATTATTAGTTGTTTTATAAAGATATGAACCGCCTGCATAAATAGTTGAACCGTCGAGGTACATTGAGCCATACGTGGAGTAATCTAACGGCAATCCGGTGTTTGCACCTGTCCACGAAGAACCGTTATTCGTTGAACGAAACATCGTTTGCTGAACATTGTTGTCCGATGCGCTTGTGAGAATTGTCGAACCGTTTGTGATGATACTTCCAACGTAAGTATTCGTACCGCCTCCGGGCAGACCCGTATTCGAAGCAGTCCAAGTCGCTCCGTTATCAGTCGAGACAAACACTCCTCTACCGCTTGTTCCTGCAAAAACATTCGCGCCGTTTGCCGCTAAACAACTCACTCCGTTCCCTCCCGCCAAACCGGTTGCCGCAGTCCACGTTTCGCCGTTGTCTGTTGAAAGATAGACGTTCACCGTACCTGTTGCAAGAAGATTGGGTCCGCTTTTTACAAACGCAGTCACCGACTGATAGTTCATGCCGTTGATTTTCTGTTCCCATGTCGCGCCTCCATCGGTAGAGCGGAACACACCCGCACCGGCAGTTCCCGCATAGAGATTCGAGCCATCGGCAAACATACCTAAGATTGCCCCGCCTTCCGGCGCGCTAAGTTGCGTCCATTGAGCAATTACTACATTGCTGAAAATCAAAACACAGAAAAAGAACGCTGTAACAATTTTATTCATAGAATTTCCCTAACATTGGTTGATGAAAAACAATTTTACTGTATGAATATACTTGTCGGAACGAGTTTATTCAATGACTCATTTGAGTCATTTTTGTAATCGGATTTGCCACGCACCTCCGAGGTGCGTGGCAAGTAGCCGCAGACTTTACGTCTGCGTTTTTGATTTGGAAACGCAACCATGAAGTTGCGCCTACTTTTGAGACATGCTCAAATGGAAATTACCCGAACATCCTCCGCGTTCTCTGCGTCTCTGCGGTTAATATACCCCGCGGAGTTACACCCATCCTTCCTTCAACGCCTTCGCGACCGCCTGAGACCGCGAATGAACGTGAAGTTTTTCGTAAATGTGCTTGATGTGATTTCGTACCGTCTCCCGGCTGATAAACAATTTCTCCGCTAACTCAATCGTATCCAATCCCAGAACAAGTTGACCGAGAATTTCCAATTCACGTTCCGTTAAGTCATGTTCCTTCGATGGCGTTGGCGCGTACTTCTTGAACAGGTCAAGCACTTTCCGTGCAACGTACGGAGTCATCGGAGTTCCGCCTTGCGCCGCATCCTGAATTGCTGTAAGGACTTGCGCCGGCGGTGTTTTCTTCAAAATGTAACCATCCGCTCCCGCCATGATTGCCTTGAACACATGGTCATCATCATCAAACACCGTGAGCATAATGATTTTCGCATTCGGCAATTTTTGTTTGATGGAACCGATGCTCTCGATACCGGAACGCCCCGGCAAATGAATGTCCAGCAAAATGACATCAGAATCCTGAAGACGCGGCAGAGCCTCTTCGACACTGTAAAACGCATCAACACAGGAAAATCCTTCTGTGAATTGCAGAACGTGATTCAATCCCTCGCGGAAATCATCGTGGTCTTCAATAATAGTAACGTAAATTGGTTTCATACTAGTATCGTTCTATAACATTTA
>JACPVN010000459.1 GCA_016191715.1 Ignavibacteriota bacterium
AGAAGGACATTGAAGGATTAGATATTCAAATACCCGTGCTTACTCCGAGAGTATTTCGAGAATACAAGAATTTGTCTCAGTTAGATGTATATACATTTGGCAATCAAATTTTTCCTGTCATAGAATTTTCTGACGAAGAGAAAAGAGAAATTGTTTTCAAGGATATTGCTTCAGGTGAAATAACTCACACAACAATTCTTGATTCGGATTCTATTGCGAGCTATCAAAGTGTGATAGGATATTTCACACAATCTATTATGAAAGACTTAAGACTTGTCAGCGGATACGATATTTTGTATGGCAAGGTCAAAGAGTTCGTACAAAATTATCTTTTTGATCGTATTATTGATCTGGAAGACCTCAACACATTACGCAATTTGTCTGAGCTTGAAATCACCAAGACAATTCAAGAAACTTTCAAAAGAAAAATAAACGAACTGACAGTCTTAGATAAAGGTGAGGCAGAGATACGGGATTACATCAAAATCAGTAAATGCAGACCCTTCGTAGTAAAGGAACAAGGATATCTGATTCCAAAGAAAAGTCCGTTTAATAAAATCATCGGTGACAGCGGATTTGAGTTAGAGTTTGCAAGTCTCCTTGATTCAAGCGAGGACATCGTTTCCTATGTAAAGAATTACTTTGCTGTTGGTTTCCGCTTGGATTATCGAACAAAAGATGGAGACATATCAAATTACTTTCCCGATTTTATCGTAAAGGTATCCGAAAAAGAAATCTACATTGTGGAAACAAAGGGGCGCGAAGATTTAGAAGACCCTCATAAGATTGAACGACTCAAGCAGTGGTGTGAGGATATCAATAAGAAAAATTCAGGTGTGAAGTACAATTGGCTCTATGTAAAGCAAGAAGAGTATGAAAAATATAAACCGAAGAGATTTTCTGAATTGATAAAACTTTAAAAAGTTTGTATTCACTCAAACGTTTTCATACTATTCCCAATATGATTGTTCGTTCTCATATAATTGCTTTTTTACTTTATCGCGAGCCCGCCGCTCGACGGAAGAATGATTCTTTTTAAAAAATATTCAACCCTGCTGAAACTGATAAAAATATGAACTCCGGAACAATTCAAGGAAAAGGAAAGGCCTTTTCCAGTGCTAACGGAAAGCCAATCGAAGTTACGATCCCGTTCAATGTTTTTCAGGAGTTACTTGAACTGAAATTGAGCATGGAAATCTACAAGCGCAAGAACGTGCAAAAAGGGATAAAGCAATCAAAGAAAGAAGTACAAAATGGAAAAGCACGTTCGTTCACCGATATAGATGAAGCGATTGAATGGCTCAAGAAATAATTTTGATACTCACTCTATAAAGGTAGTTCTAAAAACCCTTCTGCTCGTTTCTGCGTCCACGCAGAAACAACGAAACCAAATTGGATTCATCACACTGCGGGGACGCAGTGTGGAGCGGATGTAGTTTTTAGAACCACCCTAAAATAAGTTTGTCTTTTACTAAACAGTTTCTTATACTTACACCGTCATGATTAGATGTACCTCATTTTATTACTTTTATTTTAGCACCAAGCCACCGCGCTCGGTTGAGGAACGTTTTTCTTAACACCAAAAAATCAAGAAATTTACAAACCCCTCTGAGCAATCAGCGGGGTTTTTTATTTTAATCAACAAACAAAAGAAAGGAAATTTTATGGTTATTGTTATGTCATCGAAAGCAACCGAAGCAGATGTGCAGGTCGTGACCGAGCATGTCGAAGCGCTCGGTTTAAAAGCGCATCCGATTTTTGGAGTTGAGCGAATCGTCATCGGCGTAATCGGTGATGAACGGCTGATTCAGAAAGATCAACTCTCGCTCATCCCCCATGTCGAAACCGTCATCCCGATTCTCAAGCCATACAAACTCGCAAGCAGGGAGTTGAAACCGGAGGACTCTATTATAGATGTCGCCGGAGTGAAAATCGGAGGGAAGGAAATGGTTGTCATTGCCGGACCGTGCTCGGTGGAAAATGAAGAGCAACTGCTTCAAACCGCCCGCTCTGTGAAAAATGCGGGAGCGAAATTACTTCGCGGCGGAGCGTATAAACCTCGGACAAGCCCATACGTGTTTCAGGGTTTGGGTGAAGAGGGATTGAAACTTCTTCAAAAAGCAAAAGCGGAAACAGGTTTGGGAATTGTCACGGAAGTAATGGAAACTGCTGATGTTGAGTTAGTTGCTGAGTATGCAGACCTGTTGCAAGTCGGTGCGCGCAACATGCAAAACACTCGTTTGCTTCGTTCACTTGGCAAAACGAAGAAACCGGTTCTCCTCAAACGAAATTTCTCTGCAACGCTTAATGAGTTCCTCATGAGCGCGGAATACATTCTCTCCGGCGGAAACGAACAAGTCATTCTCTGTGAACGCGGCATACGAACATTTGTCGAATACACACGCAACACACTTGATTTGAATGTTGTGCCGGCGGTGAAACAACTTTCTCATCTCCCCATCATCGTTGACCCGAGCCATGGAACCGGGCGCCACGATTTTGTCATCCCGCTGAGCCGAGCGGCAATTGCCGCCGGTGCCGATGGTTTGATTATTGAAGTTCATCCCAATCCCGCCGTTGCCTTCTCCGACGGCGAGCAATCACTTACGCTTGAAGCATTTCAAGAACTGATGAAAGAGGTCGGTATCATCGCTCTGGCAATGGGACGAAACAATTAATGAAGTTATATTTAATCCGCAATTCACAATCCGCAATTCGAAATCTATAACGTGGGTTATGAAAAATAATTTGTTTATACTTATGCCCGCAATAAAATTCACCATCATATAAGGAATTGAAAAATGATCGTAGTCATGAAATCCGGCGCGAAGAAGTCGGACGTACAAAATGTTCTTACACTTATTAAGCGATTAAAACTCAAGCCGCATCTTTCTGCCGGTGTTGAGCGAACGATTATCGGAATCATCGGCGATGAACGGTTGTTCAAGAAAGAACAGTTCTCGATGTTGCCGGGAGTTGAGAATGTTATTCCCGTGCTCAAGCCGTACAAACTTGCAAGCAGAGATTTCAAAAAAGAAAACTCTGTTATAGATGTTGCCGGAGTGAAAATCGGCGCCGATGAACTTGTGGTGATTGCCGGACCATGTTCAGTCGAAACAAAAGAACAATTGTTGAGAACCGCAAAGTTGGTGAAAAAAGCCGGAGCGCATTTAATGCGCGGCGGAGCGTACAAGCCGCGCACAAGTCCGTACGCATTTCAAGGGTTGGGAAAAGAAGGATTGAAATATCTCGCGGCGGCGCGAAGAGAAACGGGACTTGGGATCGTCACGGAAGTGATGGAATCTCAGGATGTCGAATTAGTTGCCGAGTACGCGGACATGTTACAAGTTGGAGCGCGCAATATGCAGAATACAAAACTTCTCCGTTCGCTCGGAAAAATCCGCAAGCCGATTTTGCTAAAACGAAATTTCTCTGCCACACTCAGCGAGTTCCTTATGAGCGCAGAATACATTCTCTCCGGCGGTAACGAGCAGGTTGTGTTGTGCGAGCGAGGCATCAGAACATTTGTTGAATACACGCGTAACACATTCGACCTGAATATTATTCCTGTTATCAAGCAACTTTCACATTTACCGATTCTTGCTGACCCAAGCCATGCGACAGGCAGGCAGGACATCGTTATCCCGATGAGCCGCGCCGCGATTGCCGCAGGAGCGGATGGATTGATTGTCGAGGTTCACACAAATCCCGCGCAAGCATTTTCGGATGGTGACCAATCGCTCACACCGCCAATGTTTGCCGAGATGATGAAAGAAGTAAAAGCAGTCGCAAGCGCAATCGGGCGAACGTTGGTGTGAGAAAAAATCAGATACTTGACACGTTATGGTAGTGAGGAGGAAATCGTATCATCAACCTTTGTTTACAACTAATGCTGTTCTTTTTATCGTTTAATTATTAAGAGAACATTTATGCTGTATTCATCTATTTCGGTTGCTTACACGTTTGTTAATATTTTACTCACCATAATTATTTTATGGAAGTCGCGGGGAACACAAATTGTCCGTTTCTATTCATTTTGTGTCGGCTGTCTTGTCACCTTCGGACTTACATCCTATTGGTTACAATTTGAATTAACTGGCTCAACCCGTTGGGTGTTAAGCACACTCTCGACATTTCTTTTTTCCGTTATCCCGTTTTTCTTTCTCCATTTTGTCGTCTTATTTCTCCGGCGTTTTGAAATCCTCAAACATAAACGATACCTCGGAACCATGTACTTTACCGGCTTATTCAGCTTCGCAATTGTTTTGAGCGGATTCTTACCAAGTCCTGTAGAGTACGATGGAACAATCAGGCTGAGTAGTTATGTGTACTATATAACATGGATGTCAATATTGTTCAGTGTCGGTATTACGTTACTGTATTCTCAAGTCAAAGGATTTTCAGGGAAAAATCTCAAATCGAATGTGTTGTTTACGGGTTTCATTGTTTTGTTTTTGGTGTTGCCAACTCCGTTTACCTATTCATTAGCGACAATCTTTTTCCCCGGAGCGTTTGAGTGGTATGAAATCACTGCCACGTTTGCCTTACTTGTCTCAGTGTATTTGCTTTTCCGCCACAAGATTCTCCTGACATTGTATGATTCATTCAAAGCGGCTCTCACAGTGATGAATGATATTTTTATCATGACTGATGAACAATTTACCATCGAAGCGGCAAGCGGAGCGTTGACACAAGTGTTAGGGTTTCCTGAACGTTCGCTTGTCGGTCGTTCATTGAATGATTTGTTAGAACAAAAGGAATACATTTCAAATTATCTCGAATATGTGCGGAAGAAAAAGATGAACGAATGTCAATTCGATGCAGACATTAAAGATAAGAATGGAAATCTGTTGACGTTAAATTTTTCTTTTTCTCCCGTGTTTGAAAGTGACAGGATTGCCGGTTTTGTCGGAATGGGAAGAGACATCACATCCAGAAAACGCTCAGAAGAAGCGCTCAGGAAAAGTGAAGAACGATATCGCGAATTGGTGGAAAATATCAGTGAAGGTTTTTTTATTTCCGATGCAAAGGGAAGGTTTATCTATGCAAGTCCGATGGTGTATGAGCGAACGCATATGACACAGGAAACCTTATTGGGGACATCGTATCTCCGAATTGTCGCTCCGGAAGATAGACGCCGTCTTCACGATTACTATATTTCCAGAATGAACGATGGGTCTCGTGATGTGAGAGTTGAATTTCGAGTATCACAAAAGAACGGTAACTCACTTTGGATGGAGCAAACGACAAGAATCATTCGTGATGCAGTCGGTCAACCAATAGAATTCCGAAGTATTGTCCGTGATATATCTGAACGAAAGCAAGCGGAAGAAAAAATCAGGTTGCTTGCAAGCGCGCTTGAAAGCACAACCGAGTTGGTTTCGATTTCGGATGGGCGGAATGGTATCAGTTATGTCAACAAAGCGTTGTTGAGAACATTTGGTTACTCTATCGAAGAACTTCTTGGAAAAAATCCTCGCATATTGTTGTCATCGAATAATGTGATGCTATCAAACGATGAAGCGGCAAATATTTTTTCAGGTGGATGGAGCGGCGAACTTCTCGGAAAGAAAAAAGACGGAACGGAATTTCCGGTATTTTTCAGTACGGCAGAAATCAAAGAGCCGCAAGGGCAAGTTGTCGGTATCATTAATGTAGCGCGTGATATTTCCATCTATAAAAATCTCGAAGAACAACTTCTTCAGTCGCAAAAACTCGAAAGTGTCGGAACACTTGCCGGAGGAATTGCCCATGACTTCAACAATATTCTCACGATCATCATGGGCTATGCCTCTGTCATTCAGAGAGCAAAAGGGAATCTGGAAAAAATTGTACAAACGAGCGAAGACATTAAGAAAACTGTAAAGCGCGGAGCGGGCATAGTTCGCGAACTGTTGATTACAGCGCGAAAATCAGAAACCGAATTCACTTCAGTTAACGTGAATGAACTTATCGAGGACATTAGCAAACTCCTGAAAGATACGTTTCCGAGAACCATTGAATTCAGACTACAAACATCATCATCGCTTCCGAACATCATCGCAGACCCGAATCAGTTGCGACAGGTATTGCTCAATCTTTGTGTGAATGCTCGCGATGCAATGCCGAAAGGGGGCGTGTTGCGTATTGAAACATCGAAACTTGACGGAACTCTTGTGCAAACACAATTTCCTTCTGCGAGCAGTGCATCGTACATTTATATCGTCATCGCAGATACCGGAACAGGAATTCCACAGGAAATTCGCGAACGGATTTTTGAACCGTTTTTCACCACGAAAGAACGGGGACAGGGAACCGGACTTGGATTATCGGTCGTGTATGGAATTGTACAGGGGCATCATGGTTTCATAAAATTAGAAAGCGAACCGGGAGCGGGAACAGAGTTTCATCTCTATTTCCCCGTTCCGTTGCATGAAGTTGAAGCCGAAATTGAACAGCCGGAGATTACAGAAGTGTCGAAAGGAGTGGAAACAATTCTTTTCGTTGAAGATGAAACGTTGTTGATGGAGTTGATGAAGATGCAATTGGAAAGTCAGGGGTATCGTGTTTTGCCTGCGTTTGATGGTGAAGAAGCGATTCGCATCTATCGGCAACACATGGATTCGATTGCAATGGTGATTTATGATTTGGGACTGCCGAAACTCGACGGCAGAGAAAGTTTCAGAGAGTTGAGAAACATCAATCCGCAGGTGAAAGCAATCTTTGCGAGCGGCTATCTCGACCCGCATCTGAGAAAAGTAATACAAGAAGAGGGGGCGAAAGGGTTTATCAATAAGCCGTATAATTCCGAGGAAGTATTGAAAACAATACGAGAAGTTATAGATGCAGTTTGAACAGAGAACTCCTTGTCAAGGTATGCGAAATTCTCTCTGTGGAAGAATGTTGTTAAAGGTTCATTAACTCTTGGTTTTCAAAGAGTGTTTGATTACGTTTGCAATGTCATGACTGAGACACTCCTCCTCAAAAAACTTAAAGAACTTCTCGGCTCGGAGAATGTTTTCTATTCGCATGAAGCGAAACTTGCTTATTCGTATGATTCGACTACGGGTTTGTCGTCGCTTCCGCTTGCGGCTGTCCGACCTTCTTCAGCAGAACACATTTCACACATTGTCCGGTTGGCGAACGAGGAACATTTTTCTGTCGTAGCACGCGGCTCCGGAACAGGATTGAGCGGCGGTGCAATTCCGCTCAACAATGCAATCGTCATTCTTACCAATCACTGGAACAAGATTGTCGAGATTGATGAAGAAAATCTGACGGTGACAGTTGAGCCGGGAGTTATTACCGGACAACTTCATCAGGCGGTAGAAAAACTCGGATTGATGTATCCGCCCGACCCGGGAAGTTCGACTATTTGTACCATCGGCGGGAACGTTGCTGAAAATGCAGGCGGCTTGCGCGGATTGAAATACGGCGTGACGAAAAATTATGTACTTGGATTGGAAGTCGTGTTACCGAAAGGCGACATCATGTTCACCGGAGGAAAGATGGTCAAAGATGTCGCGGGCTACAATCTGAAAGATATTCTTACCGGCTCGGAAGGGACGCTCGGTATCTTTACAGAAATTCTTCTGCGACTTATTCCCAAACCGGAAACTTCCAAAACGCTCCTTGCATTTTTCCCGACGATGGATGATGCGGCGAAAACGGTTTCGGCAATTATCGCCGCAAAAGTAACACCCGCAATGCTGGAGTTTCTCGACAACACGACAATTCGTTGTGTTGAAGATTACGCTCATCTTGGTTTGCCGGTTGAAGCGGCGGCAATGCTTCTTGTTGAAGTTGCCGGA
>JACPVN010000450.1 GCA_016191715.1 Ignavibacteriota bacterium
AATGAACCGTTCACTATTAACACACCATACAATTTTCCATTTCCGCCTAACTTTACATTTCCTTTTGCATACGCAATGATTGGAGCGGAAGGAGTTCCATACGTTCCGTTGTTGCTACTTCCATCCGGGAAAACATAATCCGCCATGTTGATATATTCGCCTACATACGATGATGGGTCGTCCGGTGGTTCCACTTTTATTTTATATGGGTCACCTTCTATTCGAGAAGCATCGGGTGCTACGTTCGCACTGTCTGCGGACGTTTTCGTTGCCACACCGAGAGTATCACGCGCTGTGTTTCCTCGTGTACCATTCATATCGTAATTCAAACCTGTAATCAAATGCGGTTTACCATCCGTGTTGTAAACAATTCCTGCTGAAGCAAACCCTACACACGCGTTCACCATTGGAAACGGTTTCGGAGTTCTGCGAAGTCGGAGTTTCATTCGATAGAGACTATCCATGAATGTGGATTGACTTATCATATCGAGAGTGTCTCGTTTCATTGATGGAGGAAGAGAGACAGTAACAAGCGATACTCCGTCCATCATTGTGCGATTGATTGTTACAGGTTTTCCCTTTTCAAGCGGATTGATAACTGATGTATCGTTCCGGTCAAACGCACGAAGTGTCATATTCACTGCAGAGTGTGCAATATTTCTCGCGCTCGTGTATTTGTGAAATCCGGCAACACGAGTGATTACAGCCATCTTCGAACCATTAATTGTGTATCCGACGACACCGACTGCAAGTCCTATTGCCATCACCATTAAAAGAGCCATCTTACCCATATCTTACCTTTCAGATCCTAATTTCTTTATTTTTGATATCATTGTAAATTTCGCGGATAAATCAATTTACTGTAAAACGCGCCGATGAATGTAGAGTCAAGCTCGTCGAACGATTCTAATGTCAAGTACACCTTCACTGATTTAATGCTATCCTTCCATGATCCGGAGACAGGCACTGATAACTGTGAATCCCTCCCTGTATAATACGCGAAATTCAATTTCAAAACATTATAATTAATTGCAAGTGTATCGTCATTCACTTTTCGGATTAGTCGTTTATACGTAGGACCAACCTTTACTTTGATTTCAGGATCTGTCAATTTGTATTCGATAACATCGGTAATACCTTCCATATCGAATAAGTTTGCTTTGAATTTGAAATTCGTAGAATCAGCATTGACGATACTTTGCTTTCCGGTTCGATAACCGATTTTGTAAATATCGAATTCAATAATTCGCGCAAGTTGAATTGCTTCAAACTGAAGTTGCATGGTGTTGTTGGTTTTATATGTTTCTTTCGTTAAACCAATATTCATCGTTGTTATCATCAGTGTAATAATTCCTAACGCTACAACAGAACCAATAATATCAAACATGGTGGACATAGTTATCCCTTTCGACTTTCTCTACTTATGACTGCGTTTATTTTCATGATGAGATTTAGAAGTACCGCCTGTAAACGGATATATCGGACAGTTGAAGTGGCTCGGAAAGATTCAGGTGAGAAACTGTCACGACTATTTTTTTATGAAATGTCTGCGCCGCAGAAGTTTGATCCGGATAGATTTCTGAAACATAAAAAACACTCACCAAAAGTGTAAAATCTCCCATTCTTGGTGTAGATACTATCCGCCGATAACCATGATAATCATCTATGTCGTTGTAATATTTGATTGAACGATACGGCGACGCTGCATCGGGTAGCGGCACGTTTTTCTTTTCAGTTTCATTCGGTCCCAAACTGCCGGATGCTGTAAAGTCATTTGCATTGACGACTTTTTTCGTGATGGTAGCCAAATCATAATTCTTCGTCATAATTTCATCAATGAGAGTTTGAGCAATCGAGATTGCATTCAGACTGGCTTCTGCCGAGAGCATTGTTTCCGACTTAGAGAGCATCATTGTGTTATTGGTTAAACTCACAACTCCAAGAAGTGAGAGCGCAACCAAGACTGCTAACATTTGACCTGTGTTCATTGTATTCCTTTCATAAATTCTGCAACAGTATAATTGTTTTTTCTTCGTGTTTCAATACCCCCTGTGCTGAATGTCATCGGATTCATAGAGTTTTCGTTTTCGTGGTGACAAGAATCATCGTGAAGGAGAATTTTCATCACGGGATATCACAAACAAAAACCCTGACTTGTTCAATCAGGGTTTTGTTTGTTCATTACATTAATCGAATTAATCTTCTTCTACGGTTGTAGCGATAACTTCTTCAAGCGTTGTAGATCCTTCTTTCATACGCTCCATACCGGAACGACGCAGCGTCCACATTCCATCTTTTGATGCCTGGTCACGAATTTTATTTTCGTCAACTTTTTCTCCTGCTTCGAGGATGATATTTTTAATTTCTTTTGAAAAATAAAGCGCTTCATGAATAGCCGCTCTCCCTTTGTACCCACCGTTACATTTCTCACAACCAACCGCTTCATAAAAAACATAATTTTTTAAATCTTCTTGTGTGAATCCGAATTTTATCAATCCTTCTTTATCACCATCAGATATGGGGCGTTTGCAAAGTTTGCAGAGAGTTCGGATCAAACGCTGCGCAACAATAATGTTAATAGCATACGCAATAAGGAATGGCTCAATTCCCATTTTATAAAGACGGGCAACTGCGCTCGGTGCATCGTTTGTGTGAAGTGTCGAAAATACAAGGTGTCCTGTATTTGCAAGTTTAATTGCCGTCTCTGCAGTAACTTTATCGCGCATTTCACCAACGAGAACAATATCGGGGTCATGTCGAAGAATACCACGAATTGATTGTTCAAACGACATCTTCGGACCTATCTTCAATTGACGAGCACCTTTAATGATATATTCTACCGGCTCTTCGATTGTTAATACATTCACCGTCGGGTCAATTACCTGATACAACGCGGCAATCAATGTTGTTGATTTTCCTGAACCTGTTGGACCGGTTAAAATGATGATACCCTGTGGTTTGTTAATTGCCTTATAGAAAAATTCTTTCGCCGGACCTTGCAATCCAAGTTTGTTTAGATCAGTGATAACTTTTCTATCATCGAGAACACGAATAACAACGCTTTCAAATTTGTGTTTGAATTCCGTCGTCACAATCGGCATAATGGAAACACGAAACCGCATCTGATGTCCATCAATGACACGTTGGATAAATCCGTCTTGAGACATTTCACGTTCGAAACGGTCAACACCTTTTGAACGGTCTTTCACAACGGCGAGAACGGCTTCGGGTAACGTGGCATCTTGTATGTGCCAGACTTGCAGATTGCCATCCAAACGAAAAAGGAAATTTGTTTTGTTTCCTTCAGCAGGAACGATGTGAATATCGCTTGCACCTTGTCTCACAGCCTCGACGATACATCCTTCGATAAGATTAACAAGTGCGCTTTTGTTAATTTCTGCTTCGAGTTCTTCTTCATCAATCGCCGCTTCTTCTTCACCCGTGTTAATCTGTACGTCAGCGTTTTCCAACATTTTGAGAAATTCATTCTGCGGCGGAATGACTTTCTCCATCAAGCCCTGCAAATCTTTCAGGCGGCAGAAACAGACTTCATATTTCTTTACTCCAAAATTTCGGGCAATCGAAGGAATGTTTCTATCAGTCGGGTCCGCTGAAACGATGATTAACTTATCGGGTTGTTTATCATCAAACTTAAGCGGCATCATCTTGGTTTGAATCAACAAGTCGCGTTGTTGTTCGGGTAATGCATCAACAAATCTCTTAATAAACTCGATGCGTTGGTCATCAATAGTTTCATCACCAAGATAAATTTCCCTGAAGGCATACAAGTTTGCAACTTCACGAAAAACCTGGTCGTGGTCAATACTGAAGTCTGTCACAAGAATTTGACCTAAATTTCGACGGTTCTTTTTATCTTCCGATTCTTTTACTTTCAAGGACTTCTCCAGTGTCTCATAATCAATGATTCCTTTCTTGAGAAGCGTATAGCCAATTTTATCAGTTATATCTATTTCAGGCATAGTTTACTTTCAATCTATGAATTGCCGCTTTCAAATTAATGACCTCCGGTACCCGGTTGCGATGGGTGGAAAGTCGCTGTTTCGGTCGAGACTAATGTAAGAGCCAACAAGACAACCATGATTATCAAGTTAATCCACAACTGAATAAAATCAATTGCATTCCTGAGTTTGTAGGTTGTATCTTTTTCATAGTACTCAGCAAGTTGTAGTGCAGTGTTTTTGACCGTTCCCGTTTCGGAACCTGAATGAAATCTGCTCAGCGCTGTTTTTGTGAACACACCGGTTGCTTCAAATGATTCTGTAATTCCCGCTCCTTTTTCAATCATCATGGGAATTGCAACATTTTTGATTTGGTGTTCCATGTAGCGATTACCACACGCTTCTGCCGCCAATCGGATAACATCAATATTTTCACCGGATCCACTGTACAATGCATAAAACACTCGGCAAAAAATTTCGATGCTCATTTTGTGAAATAGTGGACCAAGAACAGGAATCTTCAGCATGTATTTATTGAGCACAAACATTCCACGCTCCGTTGTAAAATATCGAACAAGAAGAATGGTCGGAATGACAGTAGCTATCAACATGTACAAATAATTATCCTGGAGGAAGTAACTTGCCTGTAATGTTGCATACGTCCAAGGAAATTGATTGGCAAATTCTTCTTCACCAATCATTCGAAAAAATACTTCAGCCATTGAAGGGAAAATGTAGGCGACATAGTATATCACCGCTCCCGCCAGTGCGAGCATGGTGACCATTGGCATAATAAGAGCGCTCTTCAAATTCTTTTTAAACTCAGCATTACGCTCAAGAAACTTTGCAGTACTCTCATATATTTCTGCCATGTTACCGCTCTTGGATGCAAGCCCTAACATGTTCGCTGCAAACTTTCCCAGAACCGGCTCTTGTTTGATAAAAACTTTTTCGCTGTCCTTTCCTTGTTTCAACTCCGTATTGATTTCTTTTATTGCATCACGAAGGACAGGATTTTGAATATCATTGACCATCAACTGGAGAATTTCATTGTAAGGTAGTTTCTGTCTCAATAAGTCAGCACTCACTCGAACAAAAGAAACAATATCTGTTGTCGGCGGCTTCATGAACCGGCTGATATCAATCAACTCTTTGTTGATACTGATAACTTTGAAACCGAGTTTAGTTAATGCTTCCTGGACTTCTTCTTTCGTGAAAGCGCGTTGTTCTCCCTTAATTGGCTTTTCACCAGTCTTTTGAACCTTATAAAGAAATTTTACTCGAGGCAAGACTTTAAGAAGTTTGAATTTCCTTTGCATTGCCATCTGTTGAGCTTTTTGTTTCGCAGCAGTTAGATTTTCAGCTTCTAGAATTCCCTGAATTACTTTACCTGCTGTGCCGACACCTTCGATTCGAAACTCTGCCACGTATGTTCCTATAAATTATTAAAAAAATATGGGGAATAATTTGTATGATTGTTGCTTATTCATTTTCGTGAACAAATGTATTGACTCCCAGACTAAAAAGCAAGTGTTAAGGCGTGACCTATCGCAATACAATTATCACTTTCATTCACCTTAACATAGATCACTTTTGTTTTGTTACAAAAGCATCGTTTTTTGAAGATAAGTATGATGTTCCTCCCTGTTTTCTATAGTGTTTCAGTAATTATCTTGGGTCAAAACTCACCGGAAAAAACAAAGTTTGTTAAAATTCCTTTATCGTCCATTACCGTCTGAACAGTTCCGAATCCATAACGAGAGGTAGCTGTAAAAGTAATTGATTTTCCACTTCCGCCAACCACCCAAGTTACATCACCATTTGCATTCGATTTTATGTCTACATTCACATCAAAACCTACATATGTTCCATTTCCCCCACCCATGATTTGAGCACGAGAATAATAACCGTAAGCCAGTGATGATATTTCATTTAAATCATTGATTAAACCATCTTTGTTCGATTTGACAGACCAAGTGTTGTAAATTGTTATTCCAACCGCGATAGCAACTGCAACTATCAACACGCTGAGAATTATAAGTAATAATTGTTGTTGCCCCATACTTTACCCTCATTTTATTATCAAATTTGTTCATTGATTCGATAAGATAAAAATATATGTATAAAATTAGTTTATCCGAATTTTACTGTCACTAACCAAGCATTGTAAACTAAGTTTGACGGGTAGAATATAAAAAAATTATTCAGCATACACACACGTTCGATGTTAATTAAATCCCACTATTGTCGGACCGGCAGTAACTCTAAAGTTCCCATCGTACGAAATGTTGATGGTCGCACCATCTACTTGCCTCGACGTTGCTTTAAGTTGTAACACAGTATTAGTTTGTGTAAGAACTTCATAGGTGGCATTTGGATTTTCTACTCCCCAAGGACCATTTACACTTATTATGTATCCTGCATACGTTCCATTTCCACCCCCCATAATTGTTGGTCGGATTTTAAATTGATAAACATCAGCCGCAAGATTCGTGAGGTCCATCAGAATAGCATCCTGATTTGCTCTGATACTTTGACTACTAAACATCATAATACCTACTTGTATTGCAACTCCAACAATGATAATACCTAAAATTATTAAAAGAAGCTGTTGCTGACCCATTTATTATTCTACTTTCATCGTTCGTAAAACTACATTGCCATTGGTGATCGTTAGATTCACCAATGGCAATGATGATTAAGTTAATCTAAAAAAGATTATTATCGTTTAGAAACCGGCTGAAGTCGGACCTGAGGTAACTTTACCGTTACCATCATATGTTACAACGATTGTTGCAGCGTCAACCTGCTTTGATTCTGCCTTCAAACTGAGAGCAGTTGCTGTTTGCGCTGTTATTGAATATGTCGCATTGGGATTACTTGCGCCCCAACTTGTTCCAACAGAATATCCTGCATACGTTCCGTTTCCACCACCCATGCTGGTTGGGCGAATTTTGAACTGATATCCATCGGCGGCGAGGTTTGCTAAATCAGAAAGAATTGCATCCTGATTCGATTTCACGCTCTGGCTGCTGAACATGGAAATACCGACTGCGATTGCGACGCCAACGATAATGACGCCTAAAATGATGAGTAATAATTGTTGCTGACCCATATAATTAACCCTTTATTTTATTGTGTTATTGTTTGTGAATTTGTTATTTAATTTGGTAAAACTTGTTTCTTAATCTGGCTGTTATATTGTCAACATGCGTGCCAAGATACAGACAACACTGAAGTAAACAAAAACAATCTATTTTTTTAGTTATTGAATATTTAACAATAATTACGCGGTAATTTTTACCACCACCATATACTTTTTTACCGTATGATTACCTTAAAAACAGTCCGTTTAGAGAAAATCTAAAAAATAATTAGTTTTGCCTTGTCTCATTACTTAGAATTCTGTAACTTCTATCCAATAATTTTATAGCATAGTTAAAAACTCTCATGAACATCAATCAACGTTTAATTTCTATACATCAAGGATTCACCTCCACTTTTTGGATTGCAAACATATTAGAACTCTTTGAACGACTTGCCTTTTATGGTACAAAAGCAATACTAACCGTCTATTTAGCTACAAAAATAGGTTTGGCTGAAGATGCAGGAAAATTTTCCGGATGGTTTACGAGCGCTATTTTCGCCCTTCCTATAATCGCAGGTGTTTTTGTTGATAAATACGGTTTCAAGAAAACATTAATTGCCTGCTTTGCTCTCTTTTCTCTTGGATATTTTTTAATTGGTCTTGCAGGTTTAGATATTGGGCAAAGCATCGTTCAATCAATAGGAATGAAAAATTACGTCGTTTCGGTTTTGATTCTTACAGCAATCGGCGGATCTCTTATCAAACCTTGTATCGTTGGTACAGTTGCTAAAACTTCTAAAGAAGAAGTGAAGTCGCTTGGATTTTCTATTTACTATACACTGGTGAATGTTGGTGGTGCGATTGGACCTATCATTGCAATGAATGTACGCGAAGGTTATGGAATTGAATACGTTCTTGTTATGTCCTCAATTACTTCGTTCTTGTTACTGATAGGAACATTAATCTTTTTCAAAGAACCAATGGCATCTGATGAGAAAGAAAATGTGAGAACATTCGGTCAAGTATTCAAAGATATGGCTTTGGTTTTTCTTAATATCCGATTCATCGGTTTCCTAGTCATCTTCTCCGGTTTCTGGATTATGTTCTGGCAGATATTTTATTCCTTCCCCTTCTATGTTACTAATGTGTTAAATTTCTCCCGGTTTGAATTATTAGAAACTGTTGATGCATGGACAATTATTTTACTAAGCGTTCCTGTTACGGCATTAGTAAAACGTTGGTCTCCGATTACAGCAATGACTATTGGATTTTTCATCGCCAGCGGATGTTGGTTCATCATTGGCGCTATCCCGACTGTGACGGCGGCAATTGTAGGCGTTGCACTCTTTGCGCTTGGTGAAGCCACCCAATCGCCTAGATTTTATGAATACGTCAGCGCCCTCGCTCCGAAAGAACAAGTCGGGACATTTATGGGATTTGCATTTCTTCCTGTCGCTATCGGTGCATTCACTGCCGGATACATGGCAGATTGGTTGCGATCTAATTACCTTTATGAAGTCAAACACATTGTAACCTCAACGACTCATATCATTTACGACCCGATGATGTGGTATATCGTCGGAACAATCGGTATCGTTTCTGCAATTCTGATGTTACTGTATAATTTGTTTGCTGTGAAGAAGACAGTACACTAATGATTTCTAAACTTAGACATTTGAAAAGTCGGTTAATAAAAAACCGACTTTTTTTTATGTTTTCTCTTGCATTTCATAAAACCAAAATATATATTTAGGCAAACCTAAATAATATATTTGACACATGACAAATTCTTCGACAGAAGATTACATTAAAAGTATCTATCGTTTAGAACGTGATGATGAAACTGTATTAACAACTTCC
>JACPVN010000451.1 GCA_016191715.1 Ignavibacteriota bacterium
CCAAATAATTTCTCCGATACTATCAATAACATCGCGCGCTGTGTTTGATATTTTTTCGAGATGACGTTCAGAGGCTGAGCGATTATCAAGATCGCGACGAGCAATCTCACTCAGGATAGCAATCTGTGTCAGACTCGCTCCGATTTCATCGTGCATATCCTGAGAAATACGAGCTCGTTCTCGTTCCATTTCTCGTTCACGTTCCAATAACTCCATCTGTCTGCGAACCCTTCTTAATTCGAAAGAACGAATCGTTCCTCCAATCGTTACCAGAACAACAATTCCCGCTATACTCAAGAACCACCAAGTTCTCCAGTACGGAGGAACAACGACAACCTTGATTGCAACTCCTTCTTCGTTCCACATATCATCATTGTTGGAACCCTTCACACGAAACACATACTCGCCCGGATCAAGATGTGTGTAGCGAACTTCGCGACGTTTTCCGCTATATACCCAACTCTTTTCAAATCCTTCAAGCATGTATGCATACTGGTTCTTTGTCGGATTTGAGTATTCAAGCGCAGCAAACCGTAGTGAAAATATTCCATCAACATAATCGAGATTAATGGAATTCATTTCGGAAACTTCTCCTCTCATCTCAACCGATAAATCAAGTTTCTTCAATCCCGTTACGACTAATTGCGGTAATGCAGAATTATCTTTTACAGAATCAGGATGAAATACATTCATCCCGTTGATTCCCCCAAAATACATTTCACCGTTCACATTCTTAAAACACGCGCCGGAGTTGAACTCATTCGACTGCAATCCGTCTTCCAATCCGTAGTTTCTAAATTGCTTTCTCGTTGGATTTAACTTTGAAATTCCTTTGTTCGTACTGAGCCAAAGATTTCCATGGGCATCTTCGAGAATTCCATAGATGTATGCACTTGGCAAACCATCTTCTTCAAAATACCGTGTGAATGTTCCCGTCGTTTTGTCGAATTTATTCAACCCGTGTCCGGTTCCGATCCATAATGCGCCATCACGCGATTCATAAATTACCTTTACCATGTTCTGACTCAAACTATTCAGATTCATCTTATCATATAGATAGGTTCTACATTCTTGCGTGTGTGGGTCGTACCTGTTCAATCCGCCATCATACGTTCCGAGCCAGAGAATTCCTTTCGAGTCCTCAAACATACAAACGATGCTTGCGCTCTTAATTGTTGGAAATTTTTCCGTATTAAATGGAATCAATTCCAGCCATTCCGTTTCAGGATGAAACCGGTACAAGTTTGAATTCATTCGTATCCAGAGAGCGCCCGAAGAAGAGGGAATTAGAGAAACAACGTACTGAACTGGAAATGAATCTGTGCGGGTAAGGAAGTTGAACCGATGATATCGTTCATCGAATTTTGCCAAACCATTTTCCATTCCTATCCAAATTGTTCCGTTGAAATCTTCCGTGACGGAATAGACAGTCTTCTTTGTTCCAGCGGGTGAACTTCCTGAATTATTCAATAAATGTTTAAACGTGTTCGATTTTTTCTCCCACAACGTCAAACCATGTTCGTATGTTCCGATCCATACGCGTTCCTGTTTGTCTTCATAAATCGTTTTCAGGAAATTTCCGCTCAATGAGTTTTCGTTACCAACTACTGCTGAAATATGTTTGAATTTTCTCTGACGAGGATCAACCTTGTACACTCCGTCTCCATCCGTTCCAATCCATAACAATCCTGAACGGTCTTGTACTATTACCCGATTATCATACGTTTTAAATAATCTTGATTGCTCCGGTGTATCGGTGAACGGTGAGAATTTACCTGTCTCAAGATTCAAGCACATCACACCATCGTTCTTTATGCCGAACCATAATGTACTCACACCATTGAAGTAAAGCGAAGAAATTGAGCGTTCGCTCTGTGTCGTAATTCGGTTGGCTTCTCCATTGACTTGTTGAATTGCTCCTGTCTGCTGATTGAGTTTTAATAATCCTCCACCGTATGTGCCGATCCAAAGATAGCCATCGTTCGATTCAGCAAACGATGACACAAACAACTTCGTATTGATTTTTTCTTTGATGTTACTCCGGTTGCATTGAAAGTTCCCGGAACGGTCTATCACATCAATTCCGTCAATCGTTCCAATCCAAATATTTCCCGAACGATCTTCAAGAAGTGATTTCACGGAACGATGTTCATTTGTCTTTTTGTGTCCTGTTGGATAATGATATTGATGAAAGATATTTCTCACCGAATCATGAAACCACAATCCACCGGAACCGCCCGACCAAATTCTTCCTTTCGAATCCTGAAGAAGCGCCTCAGCATTACCAAGTTGATAGAACGAATATTTTCCGTCTCGAGGATTATACCTGTTCAATCCATCTGCCGTCCCAATCCAAAGATTTTCATCCTTGTCTTCCATCAGAGTCCGTATTGTATTATCGGAAAGCGAATTCGTGTCAGATTGATGATGACGATAGGTTGTGATTTCGTAGCCATCATACTTGTTCAACCCATCCCCCGTACCGAACCAAAGAAATCCTTTCTTATCCTGAAGAATACAATAAACGGAACTCTGTGATAGCCCGTCCTCGACAGTTATGTGTTGCAGAAAGGGTTCGCGAAGTTGGGCAGAAGAAACATTCAAAAAAAGAAAAGCACAGAGCAATGTATTGAATACATTTCTTCCTCTGTGCTTCTGTGGTAGGTTCATTGCCGAACTCAAATTATTTTTTGTCGCTTCAACTTTTTAATGTCTGAGTCAGAATATCCTAGCGATCTCAATGCTTCGTTCGTGTGCTGACTCAACAACGGCGGCGGTAATACTTTCGTTCTCTTCGTTGTTGTCAATTTTATCGGATTCCCGACCATTTTCAGTTCTCCGATTGAAGGATGTTGCATTGAAACAATCATCTCACGTTCTTCAACCGCCTTCATCTGTAACGCCTCAGATAATGAATTGATATTTCCTACCGGAACATCCGCCGTTGATAATATCTTCAACCACTCATTCCTCTTTTTTGATTTCA
>JACPVN010000452.1 GCA_016191715.1 Ignavibacteriota bacterium
AATACAACAGTTGTTGTTACCTGGAATACTTCACGAACAACGACAGGTCAATTATATGCATGTCAGGTTATTATTGAAGATCGGGATGCAAATACAAACGATTTGCGGACTCAGGTTCCTGTTGATTTTATTATCCAAATCATTCAACAATCAGCAAATACTACACCTGCATTTGTCTATCCACCTACACCGACCAATAACCAATTGTTCACCACCAATATCGGTGCAAATGTCAGTTTTACTGTTCAAGCAAACGATACGGATCAGGGTGATGTTGTTACACTGAATTCAGGTGGTTTACCCGCAGGTGCGACAATGACACCGAATATTCCAACAACAGGTAATCCTGTCTCAAGTAACTTTTCATGGACACCTACAACAGGTCAGGAAGGTTCGTATCTTTTGAATTTCTCGGCAACGGATGGTGGCGGCGCACAAGCGTTTTCTGCTGTGAGTATTAATGTACTCGCTCCAGGTTTTTTAGTTACACCGACTCCACTGAATTTCGGAACTGTCGGTGTTTCAACTTCAAAAGTTGAAAGTGTCTATGTCAAGAATACCGGTGGAGCGCTTTTAACGGTAACGAACGATTCATCTGATAATGCTAACTTCAGTGTTTCTCCTACTTCTGTTGTAAATATTCAACCCGGCGATTCAGCAAAGTATTATGTTACGTTTACACCTTTATCAACAGGACAGAAAAACGGAAATATTATTTTTATCCACGGTGGTTCCACATCGCCTGATTTCTTGCCGGTAAGCGGAATAGGTGGATGTCCGGCAATTACCATTTCAGGTTCTCTTCCCAATGGCGATTATGGAGTCGCGTATAATCAAACACTTACAGCAAGCGGCGGTGCTACTCCTTATACATTCTCACTCTCAGCGGGTACGTTACCAACCGGTTTTACTCTTTCATCATCAGGTGTTGTTTCGGGGACGACTTCACAAGTAGGAAATTTCTCAATCACGGTTACAGCAACTGATAATAATGGATGCACCGGAAGTCAAAGTTATCAATTCTCCATTGCATGCCCGACGATTACGCTTGCACCCGCAAGTTTAACAGGCGGAACATTAAATTCATCTTACAACGAAACAATTACTGCAAGCGGTGGGTTGTCTCCCTATACCTTCGCTGTTACAACCGGTACGCTTCCTGCCGGTTTAACACTCTCATCTGGCGGGATTCTCTCCGGAACGCCCACACAGTCCGGTAGTTTCCCTCTCACCATTACAGCAACTGATGCAAACGGATGTACCGGAACAAAGAATGACACGTTAGACATTTATAATCCTTACGGTTCAATCTCAGGAATGAAGTTCGAAGATATGAATGGAAACGGACAAAAAGATCAGAGTGAGCCGGGGCTTTCGGGTTGGATAATTACTATCACCGGATCGGTCACACTCTCAGACACAACAGATGCGAATGGAAATTATTCATTCACAAATGTATTGGAAGGTAATTTTACCGTGAGTGAACAAAATCAAAACGGATGGATTCAGACATATCCGGCGAGTACACATTCTGTAACCTTAGCAGGTGGACAATCTTTGACCGGAATTGATTTCGGTAACAAGCGTGATTGCTCACTGAGTTGTTCAGCGGACACGACACTGTATATTGCTCAAGGTTGTAATGTTTCCGGAGTGACGCTTCTTTCTCCATCAGTTAATGGACCTTGCCAGATTATCAGCGCAGTAAACGATGCGCCGACATCATTCCCACTCGGAGTTACTGTTGTGAATTGGACAGTCGAAGTGACAGGTGGAGCGCAACTCACTTGTCAACAAACGGTGACAGTACTTGATACAATCAATCCGTCTGTATCCTGCCCGGCGAACATCACAGTAAATTCAAGCAATGGAATGTGCGGAGCGAATGTTCAATTTTCACCAACGGCAAATGATAATTGTACAACTGTCAATATTTCTTCATCGCCCGCATCCGGTTCATTCTTTAATGTCGGGACGACTACAGTGACAGTGACGGCAACCGATGGTTCCGGTAATCAATCGTCATGTCAATTCACTGTTACTGTGAATGATACAGAGGCGCCGGTTGTAACTTGCCCGGCAAATATTAACACAACAGCAAATTCACAAAACGGAACGAATGTTAGTTTTACTGTGACAGCAACAGATAATTGTAATTCACCTGTAACAATTGTCAGCACTCCTGCTTCAGGATCATTATTCCCGATGGGAACAACGACGGTAAACGTAACAGCAACCGATAGCGTTGGCAATCAAAGTTTATGTTCATTCACTATCAACGTTAGTCCGGCGCCAGCAACAATAAGCGGAATGAAGTTTAATGATAAGAACGGTAACGGTGTGAAAGACGCGGAGGATACAGGATTACAAGGATGGGTAATTAACCTGACAGGCTCTGCAACAGCTTCAGCGACAACCGATGCCAGTGGAAATTATTCCTTCGGAAATCTTTCTGTTGGAACTTATACTGTGCGTGAAGTTGCACAGTCCGGTTGGACTCAGACTACAGCTAATCCGGCAGATATCACCGTGACTTTAGGTCAGAATGTAACGGGTGTTGACTTTGGTAATTTCCAAACTGCTACTGTTTCCGGTATGAAATTCCAGGACCTCGATGGTGATGGAACGAAAGATGATGGCGAAACAGGATTACAAAATTGGACAATCAAAGCAACCAAGGGTGCTTCAATTAAGAATGCTTCGACCGCTGCAAATGGTTCTTACACATTCTCGTTCTCAAGTACTGAAAGCGGAACATGGGTGATTTCTGAAACTCAGCAAAACGGATGGACACAATCTGCACCGCAAGGCGGAACATACAGTATTAATGTTCTATCAGGAACAACCATGACGAACCAAGACTTCGGAAACTATCAGGCGGCTTCTATCTCCGGTCGAAAGTTTGATGACGTTGAAGGTGATAGCATCGGAACAGGGAATCCTTCGTTAAGCGGATGGGTTATCAAACTATTTAAAAATGGTTCGCTCTCATCACGCCAAACAACAGATGGAAATGGAAATTATTCATTTACAAATCTGGTACCCGGAAGCTATGTTGTTCAGGAAAGTTTGAAGTCCGGTTGGATTCAGACATTCCCGAAACCGGCAAATGCGGTATCTCCTGTTAGTGAGACAAATGCAGGCCCGATGGCATACGGTGTTACAGTCAATTCAGGTTCGGCGGTAACAGCAAATGATTTCGGAAACTTTAAACTTGGTTCTATCAGCGGTACAAAGTATCAGGACACTGATGGCGACTCAACAATTGATGCTGGAGAACCGGCGTTACAAGGTTGGGCAATCCAACTTTGGAACGGTGAAACTCTTGTCTCTGTGGATTCATCAGACGAAAGCGGAAATTATAGTTTCGATGGATTAACAGCAGGAACGTATGATGTAAGTGAAATTCAACCATCAGACGATTGGTATCATACGATTCCATCAACCGATTCATACACACTGACCGTTACCAGTGGAAGTAATTTTACAGGAAATCATTTCGGTAATGTACAATTCGGGACTGTGAGCGGATACAAGTTCCGTGATTATGACAGTACCGGAACATTCGATGAGGTCTGTGAAGAATATCTTGCGGGACAGAAAATTGTTCTCGTCGGTTCACATACTGCACCCGAAACAACAGTGACCGATGAAAATGGTAATTTCACTTTTGATCCAGTTCCGGCTGATGATTACACGTTGAAGGAAGCAGGTGATGCATACTGGAGACAAACGAAACCGGCAAACGGAAATCCTTATTCATTCCAGTTATTGAGCGATGAAGATGAAGATGGATATGTTTTCGGAAACTTCTTTATTCTCGATACAACAAAGTTCAGAACATTTACTGTTCGTGAATATAATAAATCAGGCGGTGCAAGACAGAAGAGCGGATTTGCGAAAAAACCGACTGGAGGAAACGTGCGGGATTCTGTCCATGTAAATCGCGGGTTCGATTCACCCACAGGGTATATGCTTGCGGGTGTTGAACGTCCGGATAGTTCGCTCATTTATGGATGGTATTATTACAAATTAGATGCTTTACACCCGTACAAAGCAAACGCGGCAAAGTTTTGGTTATATAATAATTCAAAACTCAAGTTTGACAGTAAAAAGAAAAAGCAGAAATATCCGACAGATTATATTACTGCGTACGGCGATAACATTGCTGAATCAGAAATAGGAAATGCATTGAACTATGGTCAAATTCTTTTCCTTACGTTCAAAACAAATATCGCGGCGAGCGACCTGGGCATCACAACCCCCGGTTATGGCGAACTGGTTTATGCTTGTCCGAAGAATGCAGATTTCAGTGATAGCGTACTCGTCGGAAAGACGTTGAGAGAGATTTCTCATTTCTATGACACGGTATTAACGATGGGACGAAAAATAGTCAAGATTAGTGCTAGTGTTTCAGATACAACCTATCTCTACGGGAAATCCTATTTACGGGTTCTCGATAGTGTGATGTTACGACTGAATAAAGAATTCTCACAAGATCTTTCAAAGAATCTTTCGAATGCTGTTGTTGATACAATTTCGACAAAGCCCTTGACAGTAAAAGGAAGAAAATCGTTGTACAAAGCATCGTACCTGCATAGCGTGCCGGAAGTCGCATTTGCATTGCAACGGTTCGAACGAAAGTTCGGACAGAGCGATGTACAGCCTCTCACGTACCGGTTAGATCAGAACTATCCTAACCCGTTCAATCCTATGACGAGAATTCAGTTTGAACTTGAAGTTCCATCCAACGTAACATTGAAGGTCTTCAACCTTCTCGGTCAGGAAATCGGTTCATTACTGAATAATCAGGAATTGGGAGAAGGACTTCAGGAAATTGAATTCGACGCGACAAGTTTGCCGACCGGCGTGTACTTCTATCGTCTCGAAGCGGACGGACTTGATGCACAAGGCGTTGAACGTTCATTCACGAGCGTGAAAAAGATGATGTTGGTGAGGTAATTTTGAAATTTTTGGAGTTATTGGATTGATAGTTCAATAATCCCAGAGATTATGAAGAAGAAACTCCCGCTCAGAGAAATCCGGGCGGGAGTTTTTTCTGAAACCGTTAGTAGTTATGCAACATATCAATCATTTTGAACTTGAATCGCATGTATCCTTGACATCTTTATGAATTTATGCAAAAAAATGTGATGAAAGTATTGACAAACCCTGAAAAAATCTCTATATTTCTCCCCGATGAACGAAGACGCTATTTCAATAATCAAAGCCGTAGTTGAAAGTATTCCGCAGACAGCATTTGGTGTCGAACGGCAGATGCTTATAGGCGACCTCATCTCGCGCCTCTCACAGGAAGAACGGGTTTCCATGCGGGACCTGATGGAAAATTATCTTCTCCGAATGTTCGAGATTGCCGCTTCCGATATTGATTTGGGAGGATATGGTTCACAAGGAAGAGTCTGGTATCGAGTTCACGGTTCAAAAAAGCCGGATAAAACATTACCGGAATTTACACATGATGAAGCAAATGTTTTAATCCAATCAATTTTACTTGACCGACAACGGCAGTTCCTCTTTGAAAATAGGAATCTTGATTTTTCTTACATGATAATAAAAGAAGGAACGATGCGCAGGTTTCGTGCAGACGCGTATTTTGACCTCGACCAAATTGCGATGAATATGCGTGCAATCAATCAGTCGGTCCGACCGTATAAGGCGTATGAATTTCATCCGAACCTGACCAAAGTATTAAGTCTCGAACATACGAAAGAAGGATTATGCCTAGTAACCGGAATTACCGGTTCGGGAAAAAGTTCAACGCTTGATGCTGTCATTGATGCAAACAATCATACGGTTGATGCGCATGTAGTCGTTATTGCATCGCCGATCGAGTATGTTCATAAATCCGACAGATGTATTATTCGTCACCGTGAAGTCGGGCGAGACGTGATGAGTTACAAAGAAGGCGCGGTTCAAGCGCTTCGACAGGACCCGGATATTATCATGATCGGTGAGTTGCGCGATCCCGAAACAATCATGACTGCATTGGAAATTACCGATTCAGGACATAAAGTATTTTCCACACTTCACACCTCATCCGCCGTTGAAAGCATTGACAGAATTATCGGTGAAACAAACGTGAATGAACAGGAACGTGTTCGTAATCGTCTGGCAGATGTGATTCGTTGTGTTATATCCCAGAAATTAGTACCGAGCGTTGATGGAAAACGTGTGATGTGTAAAGAAGTAATGATTGCAACTCCATCGGTGCGTGCGGCAATCAAAAATAATAACACAGGCGAAATCTACCAGATGATGTCCGAATCGGGCAATGATGGCATGATGACGATGGAGCAGGACTTAAAACGATTGTTCTTACAGCGAAAGATAACGTTAGAGACGGCAATCAACTTCGCGAACAACAAACGGCGTCTCCAACAAATTCTTAATATCGTTCCACAAGGTGATTAATCATCACTTCTTTTTTTGAAACAGTAACAACAGTGAGAAAACAAGTATGGCTTCATTAAAAAGCAATACCGCAATATCATTTTTTGTTGATGGTCTGGAACTGAAGGTCGCAAAACTTTCATCCAAGAAAGGCAGCATTGTCTTAGATGAATTAGAGTCGGTGACTCTTGCAACCCGTCTTGATGACCAACGCACCACAGATTCAACTACGTTAGAACCACAACAAGAACAAGCAGGCGACGGCTTCGGCATCGGAGGGGCTGAATTTCAGACAGACCTTCCAGGTGTTGATAATAACAGTGTGTTCCTTGGTGTCTTATCGAAACATCCTGTCGGGAAGTATGTTGTGAGTTATGCAATCTCAGAACCGAGTTTATATTATCACACCTTTGAAACAGACTTCGGACTACAAGGAAAAAAACTGAGGAAACGCGTTGCGGATGAACTCTCCGCTATCAGAAATGAAGTTCCGTCCGGAGATGCGATAGACTTTTTCTACTCGACGGACAATAATCTTATCTGCCTGATTCGTGAAGACGGGCTTTCTATCATAGATGTATTAGAAAACATCAAACAATACACAGGTAAGCGTCTGCCACGTATTCCGTTAGTTGATAGTTCAGACATTGCGTTGCTGAATCTTGCCCGTGCAAATTTCGGTTTTGCACCGGAAGATGTTTCAGTGATTATTTATATTGGTAACGAGTTTACGAGACTTATCTTTCTTAAAGGATCGGATTTTCTCCACTTCGCACCGGTTATTGGTGAAGGATATGATTCATCGAATATTCAGAATATCACTCTTAACCGTCTTATGCTGGAACTTGATAATCTTGCATTACCTCGTGTAGATAGGATTCTCCTCGCCGGTGAATGTAAAAAAATCCAGTTTGATGAATTTATCCGTGACCATTTTGCTGAGATAGATGTCCAGTTTCTAAGCGCACCGTATGTTGATTCGACACAACTTTCTGCCGAAGTGCAGGAACGGATTCCTGAGTTTGCCGTTCCGATTGCAACAGCGTGGAAAGCGCTTGATGCGAAACACCCGGCATTTTATCAAACTAATTTATTACCGGATTCAATCAAAGATGCACAACGTTCCTTTAAACTGGGTTGGCATGGCTACTTACTTTTAGTAGTCATTTTTCTTTCCACGCTCTTCTTCACGTACCGATTTGGAACAGTGAAAAACGAAATTAGCGGGCAAGAAAACACCATGCGCAGGATGCAACTTCAACTTGCTGAGGTGGACAGATTGAAAGCCATCATCAAAGGAATAGATGATGAAATCGGAAGATTCAAAGTGGCGATGAATGTGTATGATTCACTTGTCCCCGGTTACGACCGATGGACCAAAACAATCGAAACAATGGCGAACGGTGTTGAAGATATTCGTTCACTCTGGTTCACCGATGTTGGTTCGATGCCTGATGGAGGAATTGAAGTATCAGGGTATGCACTGTATCGTTCCCGTATTCCAAGTATCTCCGCCTTGTTCGATAACACAACGTTACGACAGGTTATCATTGAACCGATTCGGGAAGATGCGCCGCATGTGTATAAGTTTAACTTCACAGCGCCTCCTCCGCCCCCGCCGATGAAAGATTCTACCGGAGTTCTCAAAGATTCTACAACTGTTCAACAATGAAGATAGGAAGTTGAGGTTCGCATGAGTTATATAGTTCGAAATACTATCGTTTTAGGTGTCGGTCTTCTCATTATTCTTGGTATGGGAATTTATTTTACCATGGTCGCTTTACCTAAGAAATTAGAAGTTGTTGATGCAGAAATCAAACGCATTGAAAATTTACTTCAGAACACCCCAGACCTTGCAAATGAGTATAACACTCGCGTTGCAAATTTGGATTCGATGAAACACCGATGGAATACCCGCGACAAAGAATTTCCGTCGAAAGATATCAGCGGGCAGACCTACGGATATTTCAACTCCATTATCGGGTTGAGCGGTGAAGTGAAGATGAACATGATTTACAAAGGTGAACGAGATTCGGGAAAATATGGCTTCAATGAGTACAACCTGAAAGGCGAGGCGCTCTTCGGAAATTTCTATCGTTTTATCTGGTACATCGAAAATGGTGCAAGATTATTTAAATTGACAAGTCTGAAGTTTAGTGAATTGGAACGGAAAGATTCGCTTGGCAATCATGTTTTTGTTTCGTACGAGATGGATTTGAATGCATATTATTCAACTAATCCGGAACTGAACAAAGCACCGACTGCGCGGGCTGTGACTTCACCGCCGCCACTGGCAATGAATCCGATTTATCCTCTCATCATGAAGGAAATTCCGGAAATCAAACCTGATGAAATTGATATTCGAAGTTCTGATCTCAAGGCAGTAATCCCCGGGAAAGCATTTATTATTGACCAGGCAAACAGAGCGAGAGAACTTGTGGAAGGCGACCCTGTCTATCTCGGCAACGTAGTTAAAATCCTTCCGGAACTTGGAAAGATAGAGTGTATTTTAATTGAAGGCGGTGTTACCAGGACGGTCGAATTATATATTCGACGTGGTGAATCTATTAACAAATAGCAACTTATTATTGGAGTGTCTATGAAACGACAGTATATTATTATTCTTTTTTTCTTGAGTGTGATCCTCGTATCTCAGTTGATGAGTCAACCTGTGCGGGATAACCGTTCGAGGGTGAGAGGGTATTCAAGTCAGCAAGAAATTGTGAACATGGATTCCACGACCCGAATGGATCAGGCGTTGCTTGCTCTCAGTGAAATGGCAAAAAAATTCGCGGGTAAATTTATTATTGATTTGGAAAAACAAACAAATCCTATCGGCGTGGAGATCATCAATCAACATTGGAAGGATGCAATGGAGATGATTCTTGACCATAACCTTCTATGGTATCGGGAAGATCCGGAATATATTCTCGTGATGACTGCTGATATGGCACGGGCATTAGAGGGAACTCAGACCATCGCGATAAAAAAACCAACGTTGGATAGCCGCGAGGTGTTAGTGACGACTACATTTCTCTCCATTGATTTGAGCAAGACGACGAATCTTGGAGTGGATTGGTCGTTCACTTCCGTCAACAACAAAGACACGATTGGCGGCGATGTGTTTGGTTCGATTGCAAAGAGCGCGTTTGATATTTCATATTCCCGAGGTGATAAAAAGGGGACATTTTCTTCCATCTTGCAATTCTACTCAGAGAATGGAATTGCTGATGTCATTGCTTCTCCCCGCTTGTCTATCACTTCCGGTGATTCGGGATTTGCTCAGGTCGGTCAGGATATTTCCGTTCCTCGTCGCGATATTGGCGCGGGCGGAAATATTTCCCAATCGGTGCAGGCAATTCAAACGGGCACCATTGTTCGGGTGAAACCGGAAATTATTCAGGAGGATACGATGGAATTTATCTGGTTAGATTTATTTATCGAACGGAGTTTTGCAATCACAACAGGAGAACTTCCGATTATTGACAGGAATAAAACTCAGACAAAATTATTGTTGATTGACGGTGAAGAAGCGTTCATTAGCGGATTGTATTATAATGAAGAGACGGTTACCCGAACCGGTATTCCGTTTTTGAAAGACCTTCCGCCGTATGTTTTCGGATTACGGTATGTATTTGGCTCGGATCAGACCTCTTCAAAACGCCGAGAACTTGCTATTCTCATCAAAGCGGAAATTCTGCCGTCGTTACGCGACCGTAAGATTAATCGCGGAACACAACCTACCATCCTTGAGAAGATGAGACAAGGATTTGAAAAAGATATTGACCGGATAAAACCGAAACGTCAGGAAGATAATTAATCTTCGGATGCGCTTGCTTTTTTTGAATTAACTCAATGATTGTTGAATATCGTAACTCCGTCAGGAGAAATGTTATGGCTGCTACAAAGACTTTCCAATTTATGATAACTCACAGAACGTTGTCTGTCGCGATGACGGCAGTTCTATTTTTCTCATTCATTTTCTTTGCATGTAAGGAAGACGAGGGGCCGACCGGAATCGTCACTCCCGACCCGACAACTGTTGAGGGGACAATCTACGATAAACTTGCGCTCCCGATTGGAGGTGCAGAGATTAGTATGCGTGCCTCCTTCGCTCCGGCAGATACGACAGTGAGTGATTCGCGCGGGAACTACAAGTTTGTTGTCCAGTGGCCCGATACCGGTTCACGCGGCTGGATAGTACTGACGGCAACGAAAACAGGTTACTATTCGAAAACAGATTCTTTCAATGTTGAAGCAGCGAAGACCTATTCGAAGTCATATTCATTGACGAGTAAGGCAGACACGATTACTCCGGGACCAAACTCCAGCGGTATTGCTCGATTGGTGTTCATTTCGGCAAGTCATTCGTTTGCAAATGTAAAAGGTGTTGGTAAACGGGAGTCAATTGTGTTTACGTTTGAAGCGCGGGATTCTGCCGATGTGCCGCTTGATTCTGCACATCAGGCGAACATTGCATTTCGCATCATGCCGGCAATTGATGGTGGTGAAAAGTTAGCACCGGAGACAACAAAGACTTCCTTTGTCGTCGGTTCAAACGGTAGAGTTACAACAACGTTAACGTCCGGTCATAAGGCAGGAATCGTTCAGGTTGAAGCATCGGTGGTTGATATTCAAACTATCAATGCAACATCACCAGCTATTCCGATTTACAGCGGTCCGCCGGATGCCGGGCATTTCACTGTTGCTCTTGAAAAATTGAATTTCCCCGGGCTCGGTTTTCTCGGCGTACAAAACAAAGTCACGGTTCAGGTTGGCGATAAATGGGGCAATCCGGTTCCTGACAGTACAGCGATTTATTTTTCGACTTCAGGTGGAATTATTCAGCCCGCCGCTCTAACTGATGAAGTTGGAATTGCACAGGTAACGTTAAGTTCCGGGAACTCTCAGCCGGCAGATGGATTTGGGTGGGTATATGCAAGTACCGTTGGCGATTCAGGGAAGTTGGTGAAAGACAGTATTCGAGTCTTATTCTCCGGCGCACCGCGTGTGGAACCACAGGATTTTGATTTTACTATCACCGATGGCGGTTCGTTACTGATTCCGTTCAAAGTGTTTGATAAAAACAGGAATCCGCTTTCAACCGGAACACGCATTACTGTTACGTTCAGCGGCGATGCAACATCAGAACTTGCTTTCTCGGGCGATATTGATGTGACGATGCCAGACACTCAGGACAGCACGTTTACACAATTCAAGATAAACGCACGCGACACCGTTGTTCAATCGCCAAGTTCTGATAAGGGGCTTCTCATGACGATTAACATCAGCGGTCCGAACGGCAACATGTTGCGTTCGTATGTCGGACTACTTCGAGGCACCGGAGGTACAGTAACCACATCAGGAACACCTGCAAGTATTGTCTTGACAGGATTAACGACAAATACTGTTTCTGTACATGGAACCGGTTCGAACGAAACTGCAATCATGACATTTTTAGTTCGAGACAAAAGCGGTCGGTCAATTCCTCAGGATTCAGCAACGGTAGATTTTGAAATTATCGGACCGGATGGCGGCGTATCGTTGTTCCCGACATCAGTCCAAACCGACGCGCAAGGTCGTGTGCAAACTGCTCTCACGAGTGGAACTATTGCAGGTGTCGTTCAGGTTGTTGCTTCGATTGATACCGGAGGCGTTACACGTCTTGCTTCAACACCCGTTTCAATAACTATTGCAGGCGGTTTACCCGACCAGAACCATTTTTCGATTGCTGTCGGACAACTAAACATTCCGGGTTTGGTGCGTTACGGAGTGACCGATAATATTACGGTGTATGTCGGAGACGAATATGGCAATCCTGTTCAACCCAATACAGCAGTTTATTTCACAACGACCGGTGGTTACGTCGAAGCATCAGCCTATACAAATACAAGTGGTATCGCTTCAACAACGCTCCGCTCGGCAGAACCGGAACCACGAAACGGTTATGCCACAGTTACAGCAACAACGATTGATAAAAATAATAATGAAGTTAAAGATTCAGTGTTCGTGTTATTCTCTGGCTTCCCGATTATCACTGCAAGCAATTACAACATTCAATTAGCTGATGATTCATCGTTCTCGTTGTGGTTTGGAGTTCACGACAGAAATCATAATCACTTGTCATCGGGAACGCAAGTTCAGGTTTCTGTTGGAGGGAGAAATTCATCGGAGATTCAACTCTACGGAGATATTTCCACGACATTACCGGATGCGTTGTACGGTGGTTATCGGTTAGATACGTTTTTTGTAAACATCGTTGATAAAGTCGGAGGCAGTTTACGCAGCGGACAATTCGATATTACCATTAGTGTAAGCGGACCAAATGGTGCGATTGCTCTCCCGATTCCCGGAATACTCTTAGCCACAAGAACACCGAAAATCAAATCCTTAACATTGCTCTCGAATGTTCCGAGAGAATTATCAATCGCAGGTGTTGGAGGAGTGGACACGCTTCAATTGGAATATCAAATACTTGACAGCTTGAACCAAGTAATCAATAGAACTGGTGAGCGCGTAGATTTTGAATTCACAGGACGATTCGGGGAATTTAGTCCATCGTATGATGAAACAGACAATGATGGAAAAGTACAAACGACATTCCATACCGGAGAAGTTGTTGAGTCAGTAAAAGTTCGCGCTCTTGTACCGAACTCCGATGTTGTTTCAGTAGAGAAGACAATATTCATCCGCCCCGGTTCACCACACCCAGGCAATGCACGGTTGATAGTAAGTATGCCGAACGATACTATTCCCAAGGTAAATTTTGCTGCTAAATATTCCAGGAATGAACAGGTTGGAAAAGTAAAAATTCAGATTAAAGACGAAAACGACAACCCTGTTCCGGGTGAGAAAATAGAATTTGAAACGAATGCAGGTGAGATTCGTGCTACCGTATTCACCGATGTAAACGGTTTCGGTTCTGCAATCTGGTACGGCGGTCCAAACGTTCCGGTTGATGGGAATGCCGTCATTAAAGTCGTTTGGAAGAAAGGGACTACATCAGTAGTTCTTGACAGTTCAATAGTGACGTACTCAGGTGCGGCGCTGATTGCCGGAGGTCCGGAGCAAACGGATACACTGATTGCAGGTTCAGGGAAAAGTTATTCCTACTTTGTACGTGATGCAAACGGTAATCCCCTTGCAGAGGGAACTCAAATATCGGTATCGAAGTATGATGAAGCAGCCTCATCAATACTATTAACCGGTGATACGAGTATGACGATGACAGATACACGTGATACCAATCTCACTAAATTCACATTTGATATTTTAGATACCAATACGACGATTCTAACGCCGAGGAAACTTGGAATAAAAATAAAAGTTACCGGTCCGAACGGAAATGCACTGGATACCTCACGAAGTACAGTGAAGGGATATGTACCGACTTCAGATAGAATTAAATTTGTAGTCTTGATGAAGAGTCAGCCAAGAATTTATGTTTCGGGTGTCAACAGAACTGATACTGACACATTATTATATGAATTGCAGGATAGCAGTGGCGCTCGTATGCCGACTCCCGGACTGACAGTCGCGTTCGATTTTCAGGGACAACAAGGCGAGTTCACTCCGCAATACGCCGAAACGGACATCAACGGCAGAGTACAAACCATTTTTAGAAGTGGAGAAAAAGCAGAAACCGTGAAAGTGTTTGCTCAGTTAGGAAGAATCATTTCATCCAAACAAGATATTGTTGTCTTACCTGGTCCGCCGGCACAATCATTCTTCGGTTTTAATGCAGTTCGCTCCGGCGGGACTGATTCGAAGGTAAACTTCCCGGGTATGTTTTCATCAAACAATAAAATCGGGGAACTACAAGTAAGTTTGGGTGATACTCATGGTAATCCGGTTATTAATAATACACGAGTTACATTTTTAACAAATGCCGGTTTCGTTCAGTCAAGTGGTTTTACACAGAACGGTAGAGTTTTGGTTAACTGGTTGGGAGGTGAACCATTTCCTTCGAACGGCATTGCAAATCTAGTTGCCGCAACAACGGACCAGAATAATCAACAAATGAGTAAAAATCTCTCTCTGGTGTATTCAGGTCAGGCAGTTGTCACAAGCAGTTTGAACAATGGTTTTGTGTTTCGCCAAGGCATTGATTCATCATTCACATATTCTGTTGCAGATAGCAATGGAAATCCGTTAGCAGAAGGGACGACAATAAATGTATCAGCAACCGGCACAGGCGCTAATTCAGTTCTTGTTTCCGGTGATGTCAATGTAACGATGTCGGATGTTTCCAATCCGGCATACACACAATTCAATATCAATCTCCAGGATACGAATACAACCTTTGTCGGAGATAGGACATTACGGTTCGAAATTTCAGTTGCGGGTCCTAACGGTTCGGTGATAAAACGGGTAACGACGACCTTACAGGGCATTATTCCTCCGCCGGTTCCTCGTGTAGCCGGAATTCGTTTAGAGTCGGTCTCAGTTCCTGTGTTGACAGTGAAAGATGGTGGCGGAACAGAAACGAGTTTATTGACCTATCAAATACTCGATAGCTTAGGAAATCCGATTCGAAAAGAAGGAATTCAACTTGTAATGTCCGGAACAGGAATTCCGTTCCTCTTTACTCCTGAAACGACGACAACAAATGCAAGCGGTCAGGCACAAACACTCTTCCACAGTGACACTGTCGCGGGAATTGTTCAGGTAATTGCCAGAACAGTTTCAGGGTTCGTGCAGTCGTCACCTTCAAAAATTGTTATTGTTGGTGGAAAGCCATCACAACAATTCTTCACATTCTTGTTGACTCGACCGAACGCGACAGGAGAAAAAGTGAACTATCCCGGCGCAATGCCGTTGATTCAGAAAATTGGTGAAGCGCAAGTGCAAGCCGGCGACCGATATGGGAATCCAGTGCCTGCCGGAACACCAATTTATTTCACCACAAATGCAGGCGTCATTCAAGGTTCGGCATTTACAGACACAAATGGTTTTGCAAAAGTTGAGTGGTTCGGTGGAAATCCTGTTCCCGTTGGCGGTGCCGCTACCGTCAAGGCATCAGCAAGTGGAGAAGGGACTTCTATTGTTGTTGACAGCACTGTTGTGACATACTCCGGTCAGGTGATGATAGGAGGTGGACCCCAACCGGGATTTGAAATAATAGGTGCAGGTTCTACGACGTTTGGTTTTACAGTTCGCGATGCGAATGGTAATCCCCCAGCAGAAGGTTCACGAGTTCTTGTATCAGTTTCAGGAAGCGGCGCGAACGCGGTCGTTCTCTCTGGCGATGTAAATGTGACAATGCCTGATACAAGGGACAGCAGTTTATCCCGCTTTAC
>JACPVN010000453.1 GCA_016191715.1 Ignavibacteriota bacterium
AACCCATCACGATAATAATTTCGGGAATGTTATCTCTGTCCAAATCTGCAACCATCGGACCGGCTTCCGTAAATCTGTTTGATGTGTATTCCCAAATAACTTCTCCGGTCAATCCACTGATTGCGCGAACTACTCCTCGCTTCGCTGAGAGAACAACATCGGGATTCGGGTCTTCGTCGCAGTTTACCGTCGCCGCCGCGTATTGGTCAAACCAATCCGAGCATCCCCAATCACCTCCTGCGTCCCCTTCATACGGAGTCCAGAAATACGCCGCATTTGCAGGACTTGTTGTTTTCAGAACTTGTACTCTGCCTCTGTCTCGTCCCGGTTCATTATCCGGCCCCGTGATGACCATATCAAGCGAACCATTGCCATCAAGGTCGTCGAGAGGAAAGTTAGAATAGAAACGATAATACTTCCCGCCATCTTCCGATTGAGGGGGAACTGCAACCTGAAAATCCCATCGCTTCGTCGGCTGACCATTGAGAGGAATGTTTCCCACACCACTGTTCACCAAACCGGTGTGCCGCTCATCTTTGTGGAACATCGTCCACTGAGCAAGAGAAATATCTGAAAGAACAACAATGCTGATAATAGCAACAGCCATAACAATTGATAAAGAACGAACCATGTCATCTCCTGAAAAATATAGTTTTTAAATAGTCATTTCAAACCCATGATATACAAAAATTGCTTCAATGTCAAGGAGGCAGAGCATCAACCTCTTTTTCCTGACAATCTATGTCGCAGACTGAATGTAAACGGAACCGCCGCCCACACTTCGATTGGTTTGTTGTTCATGATTGCCGGGGTGAACTCCCACTGCATTCCTGAAAAAAAAAAAGGGTGGTTGAAAATTTCAGCATCGCTTTTCATGATGATTGCTTTTCTGACTGCTCCGTTTCTCGTGACAAGAAGTTTTACCCAAACAGTTCCTTCGATGTGTAAGATTTTCGCAAGTTCAGGATATTCCGGTTGAACTTTTTTTACCGGTTCGGGAGCTTTCTCTACGGTAATAAAATCCGGTGGGTCTTCTTCTATTTGTTCAATTTGTGTTGGTAGTGAATCTACGGGACTGTTACATGACGCAAGAAAAGATGCTACGATGAAGAAGATGTATAATACAGTTCGGCTCATAACTTGTTTTCGCTCGCTGATTATAGTTCTGTCACGGCGCTAATGTAGAAGAAGTTTGAAAGAAAACAAAAAAGCCATGTAATAACTACGCGGCTTTTTGTTTTGAGTTAATAACTATGACTATACATTTATGGACACACATTTAACGTGGAACTAAATGAATTCACCTTTATCCAATTCCGTCCATCCTGTCCCGGAGGAACAGAAAGAATAACGAAGATATTTCCCAAGAGCCGATATGTGAATGAAGCCGGAGTTCCATTGATAGAAACAGTAAATTGATTTCCGCTAACGGAATATGTCCCGGCGGTCTTTACCGTCCAGCATGTCTCACCAAACACACGACGTTTGTACGAAGTAAAATTGGTCGCCGTGAACTCAATCCGCAACGAATCCCCATCGTCTTCAAAACCAACCCACTTGGTGTTGGCAAGCGGATTACCGCTTTGCGGCGGAAGAGAATCGCACAACGTCATCGTCCACGTTCCCTGGTCATTGCCGGAACTGTAGGTACCGGTCGCTGTCGCGCCGGTGAGTGTCCCTGTTGCAATTACCTGAGCAGGTTGATTCGCGAGATACATCATAATCGTTGAACCTGAAAGTGTTCCTGTTAAAAATGTTTTGTTTCCATTGCTGTATGAAATTGATAATCCCCTGAGTATCGTATCTTTGAGAGCAATGTTGAGGAGACCACTCTGACTGTTATCGTTTTCAACATACGTTCCGCAAAACACTTTCACCGTACCATGCGCTCCAACTTGAACAGAAAATGCACCCGAACCATTCGGTCCGGTGTACGTTCCGGAAATCGTGCCGTTGGATAATTTTCCGGCAAAGGAATATCCGCCGCCGGAAACATATATGCTATCAGTATCTGTATTGAATGTTCCGGTGAGTGTAATTGAAGCGCCGTCAGAAAGCTTGATTGTTCCGGTAACCGAGAGAAGAGCAAGAAGATTTGTATTCTGTTGTGGAGCGGCTTTTGCCGAGCCACCAACGACAAATGTAATTGACCCACTTTCCGAATCACCGGCAATTGTTCCCGAATAGGTCGTTGTTGTTGCATCTGTCGGCGTTGTTGGCGATTCATCTTTTGAACAACCCACAAAAACAAGCAGAGAACAGAGTAATACACTGAAAAGAAAAAGAGCAACCCTCATGGTAAAAATCCTTAATGATGATGAAATGAATAAATATCACTTACAATATACTACCGGATGTCGCTCTCCACAATCGCATAATAGTAGTAATTATCAATGAGGCAAGAGATGGTTCGTTACAATATTTTCGTACTTTGGTTCATCACGTGCAAGCGATATTCCGGCAGAGTCAAATATCGAATGAACTATTTTTGTGACTCCTGCAGTGATTATCCCTGAACCGATTTTTCAGAAATACTCGACGGCTCAATATGGATTAGTACATCAATTATACGCTGATTTGACTGACGGATTGACGCTTTCACACGTCGGGCAACTTCGTGCCCTTCGTGAACGGTGATGTTCGCATCAACTGTTACATGCAAGTCAACAAAAATATCGAACCCCATTTTCCTCACATGACACTTTTCTAACCACATCACTCCCTCAACGTTTCCTGCTATTTCACGCACACGATTTTCAATTTCGGGTTGCGGCGCGGCATCCATGATTTCGTTCAACGCTGGACGAAAAATTCTGTACGCATTGATTGCAATAATAATCGAAACAAACAACGCGGCATAATCATCGGCGCTTTCATAGCCGTCTCCTCCAATGAGCGCAACAGTAATTCCGATAAATGCGGCGGCAGAGGTAATCGCATCGCTTCGATGATGCCAGGCATCTCCCTTTACGGCCGTACTGTTGACTTCTTTCCCGACACGAATAACAAACCGAAAAAGAATTTCTTTTGTCAGAATAACTATGACAAGAACAATAAGCGTGAATGGTGCGGGCGCATGATGCGGCGTGATAATTTCATTAACGCTTTGGATGATGATGATAACTGCACCGGCAAGTAATCCAATGGAAACCAACGCACCGGCAAGCGGTTCTGCTTTTCCGTGTCCGTACGGATGGTCTGCATCGGCGGGTAACGTCGAAATCTTTAATCCTCCCCAGACAATTGCAGAACTAAATACATCGAGCGATGATTCTATCGCATCGGCAACAAGCGCGTACGAATTGCCAAAGATTCCGGTAATTCCTTTCACCGCCGCTAAGACTGCGTTGACAAGAATTCCAATAACACTTGTCTTCATTCCCTTCTCTGCAGGATGTGTGATTGATTTGGTCGTTGACGATTGAGTCATTGACGATTTACGATTGTTGATTCATGATTCTTCATTAATTCAATATTCATTGTTCGAAATTCAGCAATCAGAATTCAGAAATCATCAATACTTACACCCATCCTCGTAGCTTACACGCTTCTGCGACCCGAGCAACCCCGACAACCATGGCGGCAAGTCGCGGATGAACTTTCTTTTCTCTGATTGCTTCCTGAAGGCAGTGATATGCTTTCGTCAATTTCTGGTCAAGACGATGATGAACAACGCTCTCTTCCCAAAAATATGAATAGCTATCCTGCACCATTTCAAAGTAGGAAACCGTTACGCCACCTGCACTTGCAAGAATGTCGGGGATGACGTGAATGTTGTTCTTGTACAGAATCAAATCGGCTTCAGGAGTTGTCGGTCCGTTAGAGAGTTCACACACAATTTTTGCTTTGATGTTTGGAGCGTTCTTTTCATGAATTGAGTTTTCCAGCGCGGCAGGATACAACACCTCCACATCTGCTTCTAATACTTTTTCATGTTCGATTATTTTTGAGCCTGGGAATCCAACGATGGAGCCGGTTGTCAACTTGTACGTGACAAGTTCTTTCGGATTGAATCCATCCTGATTGAAAATCGCACCTCGTGAATCGCTTACCGCAATCAACTTCCCGCCGCCAAGAATCTCCTGATGAAGAAGCGCAGCGCGTTGTCCTGCGTTCCCAAATCCTTGAATCGCATACGAACGAGT
>JACPVN010000454.1 GCA_016191715.1 Ignavibacteriota bacterium
AGGATGGGAGATGAGCGTTTCCACTCCTCCCAAACTTTCTGCCAACGCGCACAGCCGGACTCGCTTAAGAAATTTCTTTGCCGCTTCCAAACTTCCGAGGTCGAACGAAATCATCCCGCCGAAATTCTTCATCTGTCGCTTTGCAAGTTGATACTGCGGATGTTCCGGCAATCCGGGGTAATACACTCGTTTGATTTTTCTCTGCTTTGATAACCATTGGGCGACTTTCATTGCGCTCTCGCAATGTCGTTCCATTCTGACGGCAAGTGTTTTTGTGCCGCGCAAACAAAGCCATGCATCGAACGGGCTCAAAATTCCACCGACTGCTTTTTGGAAGAAGCGAAGTTGCTCGGTGATTATTTTATTGTTGGTGATGACCATTCCACCAAGCATATCGCTGTGTCCGTTCAGATATTTTGTAAGACTGTGAACGACGACATCAAATCCGTGGTCAAGAGGCCGTTGTAAGTACGGTGACGCAAAGGTGTTATCACACACAGAAATGAGTTTGTTCGTCATGGCAAGTTTTGCAATGGCAGTTAAATCGGTGATTTCCATTGTTGGGTTTGTCGGCGTTTCAATGAAAATCATTTTTGTGTTTGGTTTGATTATTTTTCGAACGAGCGGGAGTTGTGTTGTATCAACAAAATCGAATTGCAAACCGTATTCTTCGAGAACCATTTTCCCGATGCGATACGTTCCGCCATACACATTGTGCGAAACAAGAACGTGGTCACCCGGTTTCAGCAAACGAAAGATTGCATCAATCGCCGCCATGCCGGAACCGAACGCCATTCCGTGCTTTCCGTTTTCGAGCGCGGCGATATTCATTTCGAGTGCATCCCGTGTTGGATTGGAAACGCGGGAATACTCGTAGCCCTTGTTCTTGCCGAGTTCTTCCTGCACATACGTTGAAGTTAAATGTACCGGCATCATCACTGAGCCGGTGGTTGGGTCAGGTTTCTGACCTGCGTGGATTGCTTTGGTGGAAAATTTCATTTTCTTTTATTAAGTATTTGTGTAGAAAGTAGTTGAGAAGTAGAGGCATCGGTATTAATACACTTCATCGTGCGTTCCGATATCAACAAGAAGAATTACCTCCTTATTGGTTCTAGGGTCTTGATGGAAAGTGAAAACTATTCGATAATAATAATCTATCGAACAAGCCCACAAATCTTTGAGGTCGCCCTTAAGTTTGTGAGTGCCGAGTTTTGAGTGATGAACATCTGTCGAAAGAAGGTCGAGTGTAGAATAGATTTTTTCTTTCAGTTCCTCGTTACGCTTCTTTCGTTGTTTGAAAGCACGCTCAAAACTCTTTTCGTATCGGAGTTCAATCAAGATTAACCTAACTGTTTTCGCAAGTCCTGTACCGTGCCGCCTTTGATTTTACCTGAACGCAATGCTTTCAAGGCATTTCTTCCATTGCGGGCAATTTCTTTTCTTCTTGCTTCGATTAATCTTTTATTGATAATATCAATCAATGTTCTTTGTTGTTCAGGTTCAAGGAGTTCAACTCCTGATAGTATATCATCAAATGTTAAAGTTCTCATTGGTTTCTTCCTTTATGTAAAAGGTAATATTGTTCCGTTGCTTTTCCAAAAACGATAGGGTTCAAATCTTAAAACTCAAAACTTTGTTCATCGTGCGAGATATTCAATCACATCATACCGGGTTAATATTCCAACCAACTTATGATTGTCTTCGATGAGAACGGCTGAATCTTTCTTCTTAAGGAAATCAATTGCATGTTCGATTGGTGCATCCATGCCGATGGTTGGAAATGCCGGTTCCATCATATCTTTCACAAGTTTATCAAGTGTGGCACTATTATCAAGCACCGCTGACATCAAATCGTTATCAATCACCGTTCCGATTGCCCGACCTTTTTCAATGACAGGCAATTGAGCAACATCATGTTGCTTAAATAAGTCGAGAGCGTTTCGTACCGTTGTGTTCGGGTCCACAGCGACAAGTTGTTGAACGTTTCTTGGTTTGGATTGAAGAACAAAACGAACGGTGATTCGGTCCGGCATCAGGAATCCGTTCTCTCTCATCCAATCATCGTTGTATAATTTGCTGAGATACCGTTCGCCGGTGTCGGGAAGTAAAATCACCATCACTTCATTGTCTTGCATCCGGTCTGCATATTTGAGTGCGCCCGCAAGCGCAGTTCCTGCCGAACCGCCGACAAACATTCCCTCTTCTCTTGTCAGTCGTCGCGCCATCGTAAAGGCTTCTTTGTCAGTTACTTCTATCATCGCATCAATGACATCAAAATCAATTACGCCCGGAACCCAATCTTGTCCTATCCCTTCAACTTTGTAAGGTTTTCCATCACCAGTTTGGCTTTTATTTTTATCGTAGAAAACATCTCGTAAGATTGAACCACGAGGGTCGGTGCCGATGACTTTAACATTCGGATTTTTCTCTTTCAAAAATTTACCAACGCCTGTCACTGTTCCGCCCGTGCCAAGTCCGCCGACGAAATAATCAATCTGTCCACTCGTTTGTTGCCA
>JACPVN010000460.1 GCA_016191715.1 Ignavibacteriota bacterium
TGAACGACGGACTCTCCTGATTGACAGAAGCCGGGTCGTCTTCGTGTGTAAGTCCATACGGTTCCGGTGTGATGAACTGAAGAGCTGTCTTCGGGTCAGGGTCTGGCTCTGCTTCAACTTTTACAGCCGCGGCTTCAACTGTCTTCGCGTTGTCATCTTAAATTTTTAAAATTTCTTTTTCCGTCAGTTCACCTTGTGTGAGAAGATAATCCCGAAATCGTTTCACCGGGTCAGAGAGTTGGGCTTCTGTAATTTCTTCAACCGAGCGATACAACTCATGCTTGTCGGAGTTACTGTGCGATTGCAGACGAACACAATCTGCATGAACAATTGCAGGTCCTTCACCCGTCTGAATATAATCGAGCGCCTCCTGCATACCGCGCCAGCAATCAAACACGTTTGTTCCGTCAACACGGACAATCTTTACATTCTTGAAGCCAATGAAATTATCGGCAACACATTCGTTCGCCGCCTGCTCACGAATCGGGACGGAGATTCCGTATTTATTATTTTGAATGACAAACACAACGGGGAGTTTCTCACGCGCCGCGCCGCTGATTGCTTCGTACACATACCCTTCCGAGATTGCAGAATCACCGGAACTGTAAAATGCTATTTCATCTCCATCATATTTTTTGATTGCACGCGCAACTCCGACTGCGTGAAGCGTATGATTTCCGGTCACAGAAGAAACATTTTGAATTCTGATAGAGGGTTTCGCAAAGTGATTGCTCATGTGCCGACCGCCCGAACCGACATCCGATGCTTTGGATAAACCATTGCGGATGATTTCCTCGACCGTCAATCCGGCGGCGAGACAGGTCATCAAATCGCGGTAATAAGGAAAAAGAAAATCTTTACTTTGACGGAACGAAAGTCCGAGAATGAGTTGCGCTCCTTCGTGCCCCGAACACGCCGCATGGTACGACCAACCTTTTGCCTGCTTGACATAGAGTGCGGCTTTTTGGTCAAGCAAACGTGCGAGGTGCATCAGTTGGTACCATCGCTTTAGTGTATTTTTGTGGACGGAGATTCCAAAATCATCGAGTGGTAATAGAGAAGTGGTTGCGGTTTCAAGGTGTGCGTGAGTTTCAGTTTCTGACATTTCAATCCTGCATTGTTCAACAAACAACGTTCATTAAAAGAACGAATTCAGTCCACGACTCGTAGAGCCAACGACTGAATTTTTACATAACATAAGATGCTGTCTCATATGCAAAATTATATTCCTTGTCATTCCTGCGAAAGCAGGAATCCATTTCGCTCTTTACGATATTTGGATTCCCGTTGGCACGGGAATGACATTGGAAAATGCTTTTGAGACAGCCTCAATTTTTTGATAGGATAAGATAGAAAAATTTTTTGTCAGGGCAAATTTCGATATATTCTCCTCGCTTAAACATCAATACTACTCATCCTTAACAAATCCTAAATTAAAAAATCCGAAACACTAATAAATTTCTATCAACTAAACTCTAAACTGATTCCTTTCCGTTTCTATAAAGTTGTTTTTGAATTCGGAATTTGGATTTGTTTAGGATTTAAAATTCGAAATTAGTTTTTTTCATTTAACATCATGCCCCAAACCCTCAACATTTTATTCATCGGCGATATTGTCGGAAAGCCCGGCTTCGAAATCACCGAAACACTCATCAAAAGTTATCTCCAAAAATATGGAGTGGACCTGTGCATCGCCAACGGAGAAAACTTAGATGAAGGAAAAGGGATTGATGAAAAGCTCGCGGCGAAGTTGTTCGGACTTGGCGTACATGTGATTACAACCGGAAATCATCTGTGGGACAATTGGGGTGCGAAAAAACTACTTGCATCGAACAGAAACGTTTTGCGACCGCTGAACTATCCTTCAGAAAATCCCGGCAACGGCTTTGTTGTATATGATTTGGGAGAAAAAGGAAAAGTCGGTGTTCTGAATATTCAGGGACGCATTTACATGCAACCGATTGATTGTCCGTTCCACAAAGCGGAGTGGGCGGTGGAGAAAATACGCGAGCAAACAAAAGTGATTTTTGTTGACATGCACGCAGAAGCAACGGCAGAAAAAGTTGCTATGGGTTGGCATCTTGATGGAAAAGTAACGGCTCTTGTCGGAACCCATACACATATTCAGACTGCCGATGCAAGGATACTACCGAAAGGAACAGCGTACATCACCGATGTCGGCATGACCGGTCCGTACGATTCCGTCATCGGAATGAAGACCGAAATCGCATTGAAGCGACAAATTCTCCAAACACCGTTCAAATATGAAATGGCAACGAACGATAACCATATCTGCGGCGTCTATGTACAAGCGGATGTTGAGACAGGAAAGGCGCTGAAGTTTGAGAGTTTTATTTACCCAAAGTTTCTCTGATAATGCAAGATTCCCTGATAGAATTGCGATGTGGGATATGCGATTTGAGTTACACGACAACATTTACCACAAAGAACAAAGTACAACACTTAGTATTACAAGCACTCCTATGTCTGCTTTAATAATAGATGGAAAAAAAATAGCCAACGAAATCCGGCTCGAAGTCAAACAAGAAACTGCTCGACTGAAAGCCGAACGCGGCATTGTACCCGGACTCGCTTTTATTGTAGTTGGTGAAAATCCTGCCTCTCAATCGTATGTGAAGATGAAAGGGAAAGCATGTGATGAAGTTGGATTTTATTCGATTACCGAAAGACTTGCTTCCGAAACTTCTGAAACAGAACTTCTTCATTTGATTGAACAATTCAATCACGATTCGAAGATTCACGGAATTCTTGTCCAACTCCCGTTACCAAAACATATCAACGAAGAACGAATCCTCAACGCGATTGATTACAGAAAAGATGTGGATGGATTTCATCCAATCAATGTTGGCAGATTAGTGACCGGACAAAATTCCTTGAAACCTTGTACTCCGCTCGGAGTTCAGGAACTTCTGGTTCGGAGTGGAAATGCCCCGTCAGGAAAACATGTCGTTGTTGTTGGGCGAAGCAACATCGTCGGCAAACCTGTTATGAATATTCTTCTTCAAAAACAACGAGGGGCAAACGCAGTTGTTACCATTGCGCACACGGGTGCACGTGATATTTCTTATTTCACCAAACAGGCAGATATTCTGATTGCGGCAGTCGGCAAAGCAGAAAGTATCACTGGTGACATGATAAAACCGGGCGCTGTCGTGGTTGATGTTGGAATCAATCGAGTTAAAGATGTAACGGCGAAAACCGGTTATCGAATTGTCGGAGATGTTCACTTTGCATCCGCTTGTGAAGTTGCATCTGCGATTACTCCTGTTCCCGGAGGCGTCGGTCCCATGACGATAGCGATGTTATTGAAGAATACACTTCAAACCGCTCATACGATGCGAGATTTGTAATATGCGGTGTGCGGACCAAATCTCTTTAAGGTATCGTTGCATTTTCATTGCTTTCTTTTTCCTTCTCCTCCCGACTAATGTTACTGCTCAGTCAGACTCTTCTTCGTTTCGTTATCTTCCCACTGTTCTTTCCGATACAAAATTATTTTTTCATGATGCTGGCAATTTTTTCTCCGCCCCGCTCCATTTTTCAAAGCAAGATGTACTTCTGACAGGAATTATCGCGGGCAGCGCTGTTACTCTTTTTCTTCTTGATGATGAAGTTCGTTCCGTTACACAAAAGAATCAATCGTCATTCCTTTATGATGTTTCGGATATTAGCCGTATTTACGGAGAAACATCTTTCGGTGTCGGACTATCGGCGGGAATATACAGCGTTGGTTTATTTTCAAAGAATAAAGAAGTGAGAACCACCGGCTTGATGGTGTTCGAGTCGCTCGCGTTTTCTGCGGCGATAACTCACACACTGAAAGTAATAATTGGCAGAAGCCGTCCATATACGAACGATGGCTCGACTGAATTTCAAGGTTTTCAATTTGCAGAGGAACATGTTTCGCTTCCTTCGGGACACAGTACGGCGGCGTTTGCTGTCTCAACCGTTCTTGCAAAACAACTCAATAATAAGTATGCAACAATCGGTCTGTTCTCACTTGCAACACTTACCGCACTTTCGCGAGTGTATAGTGACGTACATTGGAGTTCTGATATTTTTCTCGGTGCTGCGATAGGAATTGTCACAGGGAATAACGTTTTCAATATGCACAGAGCAGAATCAACGCAATCCTCACTGCATGTATTACTAACATCCAGGGGATTAATGTTGGAAATTCTGTTTTAACAGGTTGTAGATTGAGAAACTCTATGGTATGAGGGAGACTGCTTTATAAACAAACGCAGCAATTAAAGCAGAGATTGGAATAGTCAATACCCATGCCCAAATTATTTTTCCTGCAATGCCCCATCGTACTGCCGATAGTCTTCTCGTTGAGCCAACACCCATAATTGCTCCGGCAATTGTGTGCGTTGTGCTGACCGGAATGCCCGCCGCCGCAGTACCAAAGAGCAACGCAGCACTCGCAGTTTCGGCACAAAATCCTCCAATAGGTTTGAGGTGTGTCAGTTTCATACCCATTGTGTGTATTACTTTCCAACCTCCCGTTAACGTTCCAAGACCGATGGCAGTGTGTGCGGCGATGATAACCCAAAACGGAACATAAAATTCAGATCCCAGATGCCCCGTAGTATAAAGAAGGACAGCAATAATCCCCATTGTCTTTTGTGCATCATTTGTCCCGTGCCCCAGACTGTATGCTGCAGAGGAAATTAACTGACCTGCACGAAAGAAACGGTCGGTTCTTCTTACATTGGAATTTCGGAAGAGCCATGTAACACCTATCATGAACAACGCACCTAAGAGCATTCCAATTGTAGGAGAAAGAAAAATAAAAATCGCTACTTTAATAAATCCGCCTTCATGAAGAGCGCCGATTCCCGCTTTCGCAATTGCGGCTCCGGCTAACCCTCCGATTAATGAATGTGAAACACTAATCGGAAATCCGTACTTTGTACACACATGCGTCCAGACAATTGCCCCAACTAATGCAGAAAGAATCAAATATTCATTCACCACAGCGGTCTCGACAATACCTTTCCCTATCGTTTTCGCAA
>JACPVN010000461.1 GCA_016191715.1 Ignavibacteriota bacterium
GACATTGGTTCGTTCTGAGGCTCTGCAGGATTTATTGCTGAGTATATTAATGAACATCAATTAGTCACCGAAAAATCTTATGACTACATGGACTTTTATATGGGTTCGATTTGGGTAGGGAGAAGAGCAAACTTAACACCTTTTTATGAGGCAATCTTTCAAATCTTGAAAGAACTGAAATGTGACTGGATTTATAGTTTCCCGAGAATGTATCTTACTGATTTCGGTTCCAAAAAAGATGAAGATGTTAATCCGGCTTTATATAATCCTAATGAGGCGATTCTCAAAGAAACAGAACACAATGAACGACAAAAGGAAGTTGAGGATTTCCGGAGACAACTTGACGATGTTTATGAAGAATCAATAAAAAATGCTCAACATAAACTCTTGCCTGAAGAAGTGGAGGCATATAAACGAACGTATGGTAGATTGCCTCAAGGTTGGCCACACTAATAGCATCCTGTATAGCTCCTTGTTAAGATTGTTATTCGTATTGTAATTCCGTATTTTTCTCCCTGCAAGCCATCAGTGCAGTAGTTCTTCACTGCATGTTCTTTCCTAATTAACTCCCCAAAATTTTTCCGGTGAACAATTGCTCGTCGAAGAGCATCGCTGGAATATTTTCTCAACTTTTGAAAACAATTTTCAAGGAAAACATTTATGGCAGACAAGAAAGCCGACCTTGCCGGTCCCGGCATCAGCACATACGAAGAAGTCGAAAAGATTCTTCCCGTCAATTATTCATCCATCCTCAATCCGAAAGAAACACAAATTGCACTCTTTCATCTTAAACGGTACATCGAAGATAATCTCTGCAAAGAACTGAATCTGTTTCACGTCGAGGTTCCGCTCATTGTGAGCAGAGAGAGCGGCGTGAACGATTATCTTGACCGAGATGGTTCACGAACGCCAATCGAATTTCCGTGCGGCTTAGGAATTACTCCGCGCATCAACGGACAAGTTGTGCAAGCGGCAACTAAATGGAAACGACTCGCACTCAAACAATTCAATTGCAACGTCGGTGAGGGATTGGTTACCGACATGCGCGCCGTACGGAAAGATTATTTTCTCGACCACGACCACAGTTCATACGTTGACCAATGGGATTGGGAACGAGTCATCACGGCTGACCAACGCAACTTGGATTTTCTCAAAGATGTCGTACGAAAAATCTGGAAAGTTATCAAAGGGGCGGAAGTGTTTATTCAAAACATGTTTCCGAAACTAAAATCGGATACACTCCCCAATCTTCCCGATGAGTTGATGTTCCTCCATGCGGAAGAAATTCTCGACATGTATCCTGACCTTCCGCGCAAACAACGTGAGACACAAATTCTGCAAAAATATCCGGCGGTGTTTATTATCGGCATCGGTTGGGTGTTACAGGATGGGTATCCGCACGAAATGCGTGCGGCAGACTATGATGATTGGGTGACTCCGACTGTAAGTGCAAAAGGAAAACCGATGCACGGACTCAACGGCGATATTCTTGTTTGGAATCCTATTACGAAACGACGCCACGAACTGACCTCGATGGGAATTCGTGTCACGAAGGAAACATTGCGACAGCAACTTGAACTTTCCGGTCAGTTGGATTTCCTGAAATTGCCATACCATCAAGCAATCCTGAACGACCAAATTCCGCTCAGCATTGGAGGCGGAATCGGTCAATCACGAACAACGATGTTGCTATTAAGAAAAGCACACTTAGGTGAGGTAAGCGTCACTGTGTGGCCACAGCAACTCAAAGATATTTGCAACAAGAAAAATATTCTTGTGCTTGAATAAGATTCCTATAGAGTGATGGAAATTTGGAGTAGTGGAGTAATGGCTTGTAAAAACTCCATTACTCCATCAATCCATCACCGTTGCTTTTTCAACAGACCGTAGATAGAAATCGGGTTGATTGTATCCTTTAATTTGGTGCAAGATTTTCTTATTTTCCTTCCGTTATTTTTCAAATCATAAACAGATAGTTCATGGTATCATTAATTATTCATGGCGGCGCGTGGGATATCCCCGAAAGTCAACTCGAAGCGCACCGCACCGGATTGCATCAAGCACTCACTGAGGGCTGGCAAATGCTTCTTGATGGAGCGAGTGCAATTGATACAATCGAAA
>JACPVN010000462.1 GCA_016191715.1 Ignavibacteriota bacterium
ATCAATTATCAATTGACCGTTCACAATTGACAATTAAAATGGTCAACGGTGAATTGTGAATTGCCAATGGTCAATAATTGTTATCAATTATCAATTGACTGTTCACAATTGACAATTAAAATGGTCAACGGTGAATTGTGAATTGCCAATGGTCAATAATTGTTATCAATTATCAATTGACCGTTCACAATTGACAATTAAAATGGTAAACGTTGAATTGTGAATTTTCAATTGTCAATGAACTATTAACAATTATCAAAGGTTGAACGATGGCTAAAGGCGACGACATACAGGACAGACTGATAAATTTCTCAGTGGAAATTATCAAACTCTGTGAAAAACTGCCTGACACACCTGCAGGAAAACACATTGCGAATCAATTGCTTCGCAGTGGAACCTCACCGGCGCCAAATTATGGTGAAGCAAGAGGCGCTGAGAGCAAACGAGATTTCTTCCACAAACTTGGAGTAGTGTTAAAAGAATTGAATGAATCCGTCATCTGGCTTGAAGTTACAAAGCGAAGTTCATTATTGTCTGCACAAATTATTCTTCCTATTTTAGACGAGTGCGGTCAACTATCAAAAATTATTAGTTCAAGCATTTCCACTGCACGCGGTGGAAACAAATAATAACATTTAATATCGGTTGATAATTGACTATTCACTCTACGAGCCGTAGGCAATTCACCATTGGCAATTATTGCTATGTTTAAATTGTCAATGGTCAACGATGAATTGATAATAGAGGATTTTTATAAAAGGAAAATACCCGGCATATGAATAGGGCGGTTGCCTGACATCTCACTTCTAATTTTAAGGGTGAAATGAATTTTTCATAGGAATTTCCTACATTGTAATAAAATCATTAAACATTGAACAACAATAAATATATTTATGGCTGAAGCAATTCGTGCAGATTCATATTTGAAATCAAGGAAAAGTACTACCAAGAAAAAATTTTCCCAAGAAGAGATTCGCCGCGTATTGGAGTTACTTCAAGCGGCACAATTCGACCTTGGACGAAAGACGGATTCGGTGAAAATTATCCGCAGAGAACGCTCGTAATGATTCTTTTTGACAGTTCTGTTTGGGTGGCATATTTTCACAAAAGAGACGCTCACCATCAAAAAGCCGTTCATCTTGTATCGAATTCATTTCAAAACAATGAACAGATTATCGTACCTGAATTCGTGTATGCCGAAGTATTGAATTCAGTGTGGAGACTTACCCAAAAAGAACAAGACGTTTATTTTTGCAAACGGGTTTTTCTTCAAGGTTCGCCTCTCATCCAATTAGAATTAGGTGGCTCTATTTTCTGGTTTCATGTAATTGAACAAACAATGATGCAGGTAAACTTGAAAACTTCGGACCTAATCGTTGCTTCATCTGCTGTCTTTTATCAAGTTCAAAGATTTGAAACGTTTGATGAAAAACTTCGATGTGAAATGAAAAAAATAATTCTTTAGTATTTTATTTAAAGGATCTTATGCCAACAAAACTCCCAACTCTCCCGAACACAGTTCGGGGAAAAGATTATATCGAAACAAAAGACTGGTCAATCAAAGAAATTGAACTTGCCCTGAAGACTTCTTCCGATTTGAAGAAGTTGTTCAGAGCAGGAAAGTCGCACCGGTATTTGCCGGATAAGACTGTGTTCTTATTCTTTTTTGATAAATCAACTCGAACGAGAAACTCGTTTGAAGCAGGCGCAACACAACTTGGAGCGCACGCGCATTTCATTGCGGCGGAGACCTCTCAGGTTGCTCATGGTGAATCGCCGCGCGATATGGGAATTATTCTTTCAAGTTATGGGCATGCAATTGCCATCAGGCACGACCTTGTTCCGGGAGAAGGAAACTCTTATATGCGTGAGGTTGCAAAAAATTCAGACCGACCGGTGCTGAACATGCAATGCGATATTGACCATCCGTTTCAGACACTAGCCGACCTAATGACAATCAGAGAAGAATTCGGAAAGAATTTACGCGGTCGAAAGATTGCTATCTCGTGGGCATACGCGCCAAGCTATGCAAAGCCAATGTCAGTTCCGCAAGGATTGATTACGCTGATGCCGCGTTTCGGGCTTGATGTTGTTCTTGCTCACCCGCCGGAATATAAACTGATGAAAAGCGAAATGGAATACGCGAAGAAAGCCGCGAAAGAAAACGGAACCAAGTTTGAAGTCGTGGATAATATGGATGACGCTTTCAAGGATGCTGATATTGTTTATCCAAAGTCGTGGGGAATTGAAACGCTGTTTCACAAACCGGAAGAAGCGTTGAAACTTTCCCGAAAATATAAGAACTGGATTTGCGATGAGAAGAAAATGAAACTCACGAAGAAAGAATCTATCTACATGCACTGCTTGCCTGCAGACCGTGGCTACGAAGTTACTGATGCAGTGATTGATGGACCACATTCGAGAGTGTTTCCTGAAGCGGAGAACCGGCTTCATACGTGTAAATCAGTTATGGCGTTAACCATGTAGTTGACGGTTCGAGGTTGGTGGTTCGTAGTTTAAGGAATCCATCAAACCTATGATTTTAAAAATCAAAACCCAAAGTAAAATCTATGGAAATTTATTCTGAAATACTTTCTGCTCTCGAAACCGAAGAAAGCATCATGCTCGCAACGGTTATTTCGACGAGCGGTTCGACTCCGGCTTCCGCCCTTTCTAAAATGCTCGTGAAGCGAGGCGGTGTTCTGACGGTCGGAACGATTGGCGGCGGTTGTATGGAAGGCGAAGTTGTCCAACATGCAAATCGGCTTTATGGAAGCGGAAAAGCAGAAATTCATTCATTTGAACTAAATGAAGATGAAACTGAATCCGGTTTGATATGCGGTGGTACGCTCGAAGTGTTTCTTGAGCCGATTACGAGAGAACATATCAAACTTATTACAGAAGTAAAAGGGATTCGTGATGAAGGTGAAGATTGCGTTGTAGCGACGTTACTTTCGCCTGAAGGAACAATTACGATGAAAGAAGTTCTTCCGATCGCGCCACAACATTCAACCGAGTGGGGAAGCCGTGTAGTCAAGAAAATGGAAAAGTTGGTGTTCGCTTTTTCCGACCCGCAATTTCAATCGAAGCCGATTTCCGATATTGTGAAGAAAGCGTTTCACAATCAGCAAACGAAACGGGTAAAGACAGAACAGGGCGAGTTTATTCTTGAGCCGGTTCGTGGTACGCCTTCGCTCATTATTTTCGGAGGTGGTCATGTCTCAAAATATATTTCTTCATTTGCTACGATTGCCGGATTTCAGGTAACGATTGTTGATGACCGTGAGAAGTATGCAAACCTGGTCCGGTTTCCGGAAGCGACAGCAACGCTTGCACTCGATTACGGACAGGCATTAGAAAAATTAAAAATCCGGGAATCAACCTATGTTGTGATTGTCACGCGCGGGCATCAGTATGATGAGGAGATTCTCAAACGTGTCATCAAAACTCCGGCGCGGTATATCGGAATGATTGGGAGTAAGCGGAAAGTGTTGACCACGTATGAACATTTGCTTCCCCGCGGAATTTCTATTGAGGCGTTGAAACGAGTTCACGCTCCGATTGGAATAGAAATCGGCGCGGTGACGGCGGAAGAAATCGGCATCAGCATCGTTGCACAACTTATCAATGAACGCCGCGGAAGACTTCCGTTACGAAATAAATCGGAGGAACTGAATGAGCAACTTCGGGCGTTTGGTCAAAAGAAATCTCTTGTCTGAAAATTTATGAAATTCAATTTCAAGATACTGTCATTCTTGTTGGTGTTTACCCTTACTATTCTCACTGCTCAATCTCAAATGCCGATTGTGCTGGAAGATGCAACAGTTATTGATTCTTGGAATACAGTCCCGGTTACCAATTGCTATATTGTTATCACGGGGAATAAGATTTCCAATATCGGGAAATCGAATGAGATCGTAATTCCGGAGAATGCACAGAAATTCAACATGAAAGGTAAATATGTTATCCCCGGCTTGGTTGATGTCGCATCCCGTTTCCGGAGCGAAAAAGAACTCAATCAACTGCTTTCGTGGGGAGTAACAGGTACAAATTATTTGTTTGAATCCATCAAGGAAGCACGTCAACTTTCCCTCCGCACTAAACCGGATACCGCCAGAACTCCGGAAGTCTATATTACCACTCCCGTATTCGGTGCATCCGGAGA
>JACPVN010000509.1 GCA_016191715.1 Ignavibacteriota bacterium
CATTGAGCGTATGCTAAGGTGTTACCCATAAAAAGAACAATGAGAATGATGATTGGAAGATATTTCATGGTTGTACCTTTCGATTGTATTTATGAGTTATTTATTTAGAGATTTAAACTTTTAATGATTATGCTTTTTGTACGTCGTTTTCACATCAGCGGGTTTGATGTTTTTATCTACGCCATCGCCGCGCTGCCAACCGCCATAGCACTCGTTGCAAACTGCTTTGCCTTCTTTCAGGTTTTTGTAGCAACTGCAACTTTGATGTTCAATCAAACAAGAGTTACATGGTTCATCAATACAGCAGGAATATTTTCCTTGTTGCATCAATTCATCTTTTGCTTCTTTTAAGAGCGAAGTCGCTTTGTTCACTTTATCTTTAACCGCGCTTTGCTTTGGCGTTGTAACTTTCTCAAGGTTCATCCCGCATTTTGGACACTTGCCGGGTTTATCAGATTTTACTTCGGGGTGCATCGGACATGTGTAGGTCTCCTTTGCCATTGATTGTGATTGCTTTTCTTTCGGATGGTCATGTCCTTGTGCGACAAGAACAGTCACCGAAAGAAGAAGGGTAATGAGAATTATGAAGAATAATTTTAAAGATGTCATAAGTTTTCCTTGATAAATATGTTGAGATAATTATTTTTTAATTTCTTGCCCGCCGAAGGCAGGTGAAAAATTTTCAATGTTCATTGTTTACTTCATCCATCCTGCCATCTTAGAAAGTTCAAGATTCCCTTTCTTCAAATTATGTTCTTTCATGAAACTGAACAGAACGGGAGTTACAACCAGAACGTGAATTGTTGATGTAATCAATCCGCCAATCATCGGCGCGGCGAGCGGTTGCATAACATCAGCGCCAACTCCGGTACTCCACATGATTGGAATGAGACCGATGAGACTCGTTCCGACAGTCATAATTTTGGGGCGCAAGCGCATGACTGCTCCTTCAATTGTTGCATCGGTAATATCTTGCATCGTGATAGCGTCTCGTTTTCCCTGTTGATGAGCGATGAGTTTCCTATCTAATGCCTCATGAAGATAGACCACCATCACCACGCCCGTTTCGACCGCAAGTCCGTAGAGTGCGATAAAGCCAACCCACACAGCAACGGAGAAGTTGTATCCTAAGAAGTATATCAGATAGACACCGCCGATGAGTGCGAACGGAACGGATAGCATCACAACAAACGCTTCCAGATAATCTTTCGTTGTGAAATACAGCATGACAAAAATGAGGAGGAAAACTATCGGCATCATGATTTGCAACCGCGCCTTCCCCCTGATTTGGTTTTCCCACTGACCGCTCCATTGAAGTGTGTATCCCTGTGGAAGTTTGAGTTCTTTTTCTAAAACTTCTTTTGCTTCACCGACAAATCCACCCATATCGCGCCCGCGAACATTCAGAAAGACAATTGAGCGGAGTTGAGCATTCTCACTTGAAATCATTGGAGGACCGGGAACGATTTCTATGGTTGCTAATTGAGCGAGCGGTAAATAAGAGCGAGATGAAACTGCTGATTGATTTGAGATTTGAGATTTGAGATTTGAGTTTTCTGCTGATACTCCATTACTCCGTTTCTCCATTCCTCCATTTTGTCCGGCGTTCATTCCTGAAGAAACGGTTTGCATCGGAGATGAATTCATTTGCCCTGATGAAGTTGTGTTGACGGGAACAAGGAGATTCTTCAACGCTTCGATGTTGTCTCGATATTCGCGTTCATATCTTACGCGAATGGGGAAACGTTGGCGACCTTCGATGACGACTCCGAGATTTTGTCCGCCGATTGCTGTTTCTATTATATCCTGCACATCTCCGACATTGATTCCATAGCGCGCAACTGCTTCCCGGTCAATTTTTATGTCGAGGAAGTAACCGCCTTGTGTTCGCTCAGCGTACAAATCAGCCGCGCCCGGAACTTTTCGTACAATCTGTTCTGCCTGAATTGCTAATTGCTCAAGTGTGTCTAAATCTTTTCCGAATATTTTTATTCCGAGGTCAGTTCGCACACCGGTTGAAAGCATGTTGATGCGGTTGATGATTGGCTGAGTCCAACCGTTACGCACGCCGGGGAATTGAAGTTTAGAATCAAGTTCAGCAATGATGTCATCTTTTGTGATTCCTTCCCGCCACACCGATTTGGGTTTCAATAGAATAATAGATTCAATCATGCTCACAGGCGCAGGGTCGGTTGAGGTTTCTGCTTTTCCAACTTTCCCCAAGACCTGTTCTACTTCCGGCACCGATTTGATGATTGCATCCTGTACTTGAAGAATGCGGTTCACTTCCGTAATGGATGCTGAAGGAAGAGTGACAGGCATGAACAGCAAACTTCCTTCATCTAACGGCGGCATAAATTCTGAGCCGATGCTTATTATCATGGGAATGGTAATCAAGAGCGCAATGACATTGATTGCAATCGTAATTGCCCGATGTTTCAACACCCAATGAATGACCGGCGCATAAATCCAATTGAGAAAACGTGTGATGGGATTTTTGTTTTCGCTCCGGAATTTTCCGCGCGTCAGCATCGTCATCAACATCGGTACAAGTGTGATGGCAATAATCGCTGAACCGGCAAGCACAAATGTTTTTGTAAACGCAAGCGGACGAAACAACTTTCCTTCTTGTCCCTCTAACAAAAAGACAGGGAGGAAGGAGACAACCATAATCGCCACCGAAAAGAAAATTGCCGGACCAACTTGCTTTGCTGAAACGATGGAGATTTCAATGTACTCCTGTTTCGTCAGTTCACCTTTTTCCTCTTGCGCACGAGCGACATTCCGGTACGCATTTTCCACCAGCACGATTGACGCATCAACGATGACACCGATGGCAATAGCTATTCCTCCCAGCGACATGATGTTGGAAGTAATGCCGAAGATTTTCATGCAAATAAACGCGATTAACACTGCTATCGGAATTTCGATGATGACACGGATAACGCTTCGTACATGAAGGAGAAAAATAAGAACGACAAGAGCGACGACAATTGCTTCTTCGATGAGAGCGCTTTTTAACGTTTCAATTGAAGCAAGGATAAGGTCACTACGGTCGTATGCCGGTTTGATTTCAACACCTTCAGGAAGTCCGGGAGAAATTTCCGTGATACGTTGTTTGATTCGGTCAATCACCGCCTTTGCATTTTCACCGTACCGCATTACGACGATGCCTCCGACAACTTGTCCTTTTCCATCCTTCTCGATTGAACCGCGGCGGATATCCGGTCCGAGTTGCACTGTTCCGATGTTACTGATGTAAATTGGTACTCCGTTCGAGCCGTTTCCGACAACGATGTTTTCAATATCCCGAACAGATTGAATGTACCCTTGTCCGCGTACGAAATATTCTGCGTCAGAAATTTCAAGAAGTTTCCCGCCAACATCATTATTCGAGCGCATCACTGCGTTCTGTATATCAGAAAGAGAAACGCTGTATGCTTTCATCTTATTCGGGTCAACATCAACCTGATACTGACGGACGTAGCCGCCGATGCTTGCAACTTCAGCGACGCCTTGTACTCCTTGCAGATTTAATTTTACATACCAATCCTGAACTGCGCGGAGCGTTCCCAAATCCTGCTTTCCTTC
>JACPVN010000118.1 GCA_016191715.1 Ignavibacteriota bacterium
GTAGCAACCAATCTGCCTCGACCGAACATTGTATGACATCCGAAACATGCGAGGTCATTTACTAATTTTCCGAATTCGCCCTGTGGTTCGTATGTCCCGGTACGTTCTGATTTTACAATAAGGTCTTCAGGAATTGCATCGTTGACACTGCCAAGCAACGCAACAGTAATTGCTTGTGCTTCCTCATCCGTGAATTCATAGTCGGGCATTTTCATGTTTGTTGAAAATACTCTCGGTGACTTTAATTTATTGAACAAATAGGAGGGGAGTGATTGTTCAATTGATGATTTTCCTCTATGACCTACGGTCTCGTAGAGAGGTCGAAGACCAAAATCTATTTCATACAACTTTTTGCTTCCAACAAAACTTAGTTCCGGACCCAACTCCTCAGATTTGTTCATTCCATTAAGTTCGTGACATCCGCCGCAATTGTATTTTTTGAAGAGCGCCAATCCCTTTTCATAATACGCAGGATCGGGAATAGAAGCAGGAATCTCTGTGAACTCAAAGTCAACAAACTCACTCTCCATATATGAAACCATGCCAATCAGTTCATTCTCACTAAAGCGATACCGAGGCATCTCAACATTCGGTTGAAGATGCTTGGGAAACTTAATATAATTGTACAGCCACTGTTTGCTGACTTTGCTTGCCACCATTCCCAAATCAGTTGCTACGCTTCCTCCTTTTCCATTGATACGATGGCAACTGATACAACGCGCTTCACGGAATCGGGTAGAACCGATTTCTTCTAAGGTTGTTTTTTGTTCGTCCGTGGCTGTGGTAAGTTGCAGTGGAAGCGGTTCAAGTGAAATATTATTTGGGAAAGATTTTTGAGCCATCAAAAAATCTGTTAGTAAGATTATCTCGTCATTACTAAGTTGAAAATTCGGCATCTTCGTGGTTGAAAAATATGTCTTTGGATTTTTCAGCCAGTTGAAAAGCCATGTCCGGTTCACCTTCGAACCTATCCCATCAAGACTTGGCACCCAATTGCCGCGATAACCTTCGATCTTATGACAACCAACGCAATTGGATTCTTCAATCAGTTTTCTTCCCAGAGTAAGGATTGGAGCTTGTTTTACCTTGCTTTCTTTATGACACTTTGCACAAGCCGCTTCCATATATTTTTTGGGAAAGATTGGTCTATCCCAGTATTTAACTTTACCGACAGATTCTTTATATGTGGTAGCGGGACCTTGTCCTTCGTGGCAAATTGTACATCCATAATCTTCAAAGTCGTGGTAGATATGTGGATGAGTCCGAAAAGGTTGTTTTGCATCAATGAGCGCTTTTTCTTTTAATCCGAGATGACACGTTACACAGCGGTCAACCTTATCCATTTTCCGTATCCAAATTTGTTTGATGCCGATGTCTGCAGGTTGCGTCTTCTGCGGCAGATCTTTTACTAAATTGTTGTAAGCATATTGATACCACTTCCACTCGCGAAAAAAATCCTTGAATGGAGAGATTACAAGCACGAGAAGAAAGACCACACTTGAGACGGCAAAATATATTCTAAACTTATTCATAACAATAATCCCAAATCCGCAATGTTAGTAGATTCCTTCCCAGGGAAATGTCCAACTCCATTCGGGACCTCTGAACAACGTTCCAATGGAAGTCAAAACAACAGCAACGACTACAAACCAGGACATAACCCACCACGAGAGCGGTCGCGTTCCAAGCCAACCGACAAGACCTGTCTCATGTTTAGAAAAATATGGAATAAGTATAAGGATGCTCATGATGATTGACGGGACGAGCATTGCGTACACATGAAATATGAATAAAACAACCGAGACGATTCCGACAAACACAAGAAATCCTGCTAATGTTGCTTGGGCATGCGCTTTCCACATTCCTTCACTTTTCAGGTTTATCCTGAAGTATGGAATAACTATCAACGCGACGACCACCAATCCGGGAAGAATAACTCCGCCAACGACAGGAGGGAAGTAATGCAGTAATTCTTGAAGTCCGAGAAAATACCAAGGGGCTTTTGCAGGGTTTGGTGTGTGTTCAGGATTCGCTATCCACTCTAGAGGCGCATCA
>JACPVN010000510.1 GCA_016191715.1 Ignavibacteriota bacterium
CGCCACGATTCCCATTGCGTTGTTTGTTGGATTGTGGATGTATAAAATCCGTCCGGGAAGAATTGCAGAAGCGAGCATGATTGGAGTGGTTGGTGTTTTTGCCGCTGTGATAGTTGGCGCGTGGATTCCCGACTCACCGCTTGCAGATTACTTTACTTTTTCCCGTGAAGGAATCATTATTGCAATCGCCGCGTACGGATTTATCGCTTCCGTCTTACCTGTCTGGTTGCTTCTCTGCCCGCGGGATTATCTTTCATCGTACATGAAGATTGGAACGATTGCCGCTCTTGTTATTGGTGTTGTTGTTGTCCATCCCGATTTGAAAATGCCGGCGATAACGGAATACATTCATGGTGGCGGTCCGATTATTCCCGGAAAAGTTTTTCCGTTTGTTTTCATCACCATTGCGTGCGGAGCGATTTCCGGATTTCATTCGCTCGTCTCATCCGGTACGACTCCGAAAATGCTCAACAAAGAAACAGAGGCGAGAATGATTGGTTACGGTGCGATGTTGATGGAAGGATTGGTTGGAGTAATTGCGCTGGTTGCTTCAAGTTCTTTGTTCCCCGGAGATTACTTTGCCATCAATCTTTCCCCGGAAAAGTTTGCCGCACTTGGAATGCAAACAGAAAATCTTGAAATGCTTTCGCATGAAGTCGGCGAACAAATTGCCGGACGACCCGGTGGTGCTGTTTCGCTTGCAGTCGGGTTCGCTCAAATCTTTTCTGCAATTCCCGGCATGGCTGGTTTGATGTCGTACTGGTATCACTTTGCGATTATGTTTGAAGCGCTCTTTATTCTCACGACAATTGATACAGGAACACGAGTCGCTCGTTTTCTTGTTCAGGAATTTGGTGGGCGTGTGTGGAAACGATTCGAGAAAACAGATTGGCTTCCAGGAACGCTTCTCTCGACCGGCTTAGTTGTCTTTGGTTGGGGATATTTCATCTGGACAGGAAACATCAGCACGATTTGGCCCATGTTCGGAACGGCGAATCAATTGCTTGCCGCAGTTGCGCTCGCAGTTGCAACAAGCGCGATCATCAACGCAGGAAAAGTACGTTACGCATGGGTAACGCTCGCACCGATGTTGTTTGTGGCAACAACAACTCTCGTTGCCGGTTTCCTCAACATCACAGATAATTTTTTACCGTTAACCAACAATCCCAAAACAGCAACGCAGGGCTATGTCAATTCTATCCTGACTGCAATTATTATGGTCTGTGCAATCGTCATTCTCGTTGAAGCAGTACGCCGTTGGTTTGCCGTGCTGGTAAAGAAAGAAATTATCAAGGATGGAAAACCTGTATCTCTGAAAGAAAGTAGTTATATTCCATCTGAATATGGATGTAACTAACAACAAAATCATCTAATCAAACAATTACATTGTCCGCACAACTTGTAATGTCATCATGCTCTACTACTATGTTTCGATTGCCTACACGATAATCAACCTGCTGTTGGCGGGAATTATCGTTGTCAAATCTCCGAAGAACCTTCTCAATCGCTTTTACGCGTTTTGCGTTGGCTGTTTGGTTGTCTATGGACTTGGGATGGATTTACTCAGTGAAGGAGTGTTACGCGGAGATTTGTTCGTCCGACTCTCAGAATTTCTCTTTTGCCTTCTTCCATTTTTCTTTCTTCACTTCGTTGTGATATTTCTCCAAAGGTATGACATCCTCAAATCAAAAGCAGTTGTCATCGCAATTTATTCAGCGGGATTGCTGAGCTACCTGATGGTCGCAACGGGCATGGTGGGGCAAACAGGAACGGAAAAACTCACATCATCCGGTTTTATTTATTACATCACGTGGATGTCCATTTTCTTCAGCATTGGCGTTACGTTATTGTATTCAATGGTCAAAGGATTTGCAGAGAGAAAAGTGAAATCGAATCTTCTCTTATCAGGTTTTGCCGTTCTTCTCATTGTTCTTCCGGGACCACTGACGCACTCGATTGCTCAGGTTCTTACCATCGGCGGCGCTGAGTGGTATGGAGTGACTTCTGCCATCGCGTTACTTGTGACAGTCTATTTACTCTTCCGCCATAAAATTATGGTGACGGTGTATGATTCAATCAAAGCCGCGCTTATTGTCATGAATGATTTATTTATCATGACTGATGAGAAGTTTCAAGTTGAAGTTGCAAACGGTTCGCTTACAGGGACGCTTGGTATCACTGAGGCAGATTTATTTGGTCGTTCATTGAATGATTTTATCGAACCGAAAGATTATATCCCGATGTACTTACATTATGTTCAGAAGAACAAAATGAAAGAGGGAAGATTTGATGCCGAGATGAAAGATTCCAACGGAAAGATTCTGACAGTCAATTTTTCATTCTCGCCCGTGTTTGAAAATGAACAACTTGTCGGTTTTGTCGGCATGGGAAAAGACATTACGGAACAAAAGGTGCTGGAACAGCATCAACGGGAAGCACAGAAACTCGAAAGCATCAGTACGCTTGCTTCCGGGATTGCGTATGATTTCACCAAACTTCTTTCGGTTATCATGGGGTACGCTCGCTTGATTGACCTTGCGAAAACAGATCCGGAAACACTTTCGAACAGTTCGGACGAAATCAAGAAGAGTGTGCAGAAAGGTGCTGAATTAGTACGACAAATTTCCGCATTTGCACGACAAACTGCTGATAATCTTGAATCGGTACAAGTGAAGAATTTACTTGATGACATTTCTGTTTGGATAAAACAGACCATTCCCATCAACATAAAAACATCGGTGCAAGTGGCAGATGGACTTCCTGCCATCAAAGCGGATAAATCGGTGTTTCTTCAAGCGCTTCAGAATTTATGTTTGAATGCCCGCGACGCGATGATGCCGGATGGAGGAACTCTGGAGATTACAGCGTCAGTAACATTTGCGGAAGAACTCTCTCACAGGTTTGAAAGTGCAACTGCGAAAAAATATATCGGCATCTACGTGAAAGATACGGGGAGGGGAATGAGCAAAGAAGTGAAGGAACGAATCTTCGAACCGTTCTTTACGACGAAGGAAAGTACGCAGGCGGCAGGTTTAGGACTTGCAGTCGTCTATGGAGTTGTAAGAAGCCACGGCGGACATATTGATGTTGAAAGTGAATTGGGGAAGGGGACGACGTTTAATATGTTTTTGCCGGTGGGGTAGAATTACCGAATGTATTACTTTTTTTCGACATCAATTAAAGGGTTATTTTCTTTCAAACAAATATTAATAAAAAAATATGCAAACAGTAGAAGCCATTTTTGAAAATAACGTTTTGAGACCATTGACTCCCGTGGAAGGTTTACGCAATCATCAACGTGTAGAATTGACGATACATGTACCGACAAGAAAAAAGCAATTGCGTGAACTTGTTGGGACGCTTAGCAAAGATGAGGGTGAAGCAATGAGCAATTTGATAGACAGGGAGTTTGAAGCCATTGAAGAAGAATAACATCATCGCCCTTGATACGAATGCATTTATTGCATACCGTCAAGGGATAGATGAAGTTTGCAACCGAATTGATAACGCAGAGGATATCTTGGTCTCTGTTGTCGTAATTGGAGAATTATTATTTGGTGCGCTTAATAGTACTCAGGTTGAAAAGAACAGAGCGGCAATTGAAAAACTAACTCAAAATGCAACCGTAATCTCTGTTGATAAAAGTATGGCTGAGAAATATGCAGAAGTCCGTAATACTCTTAAGAAAGCGGGAAGCCCAATTCCGGAAAATGATATGTGGATCGCTGCTTCATGCCTTCAACTGAATGTGCCTTTATTAACAAATGACCAACACTTCGACTACGTCCCGGGGATAAAAACAATTCACTGGTAATAATAATTTTGTTGAAAGATACGGAACCTCATGAATACCTAATCTTTCACTCTCAAAATCACTTTTCTCTCAAAGTAATTGCCGAGCATTCCTTCTTTTGCTTTTCCTTTTTCCGATGCACCGGATGTGAGCATCACTTGTAAAGTAATTTCTGCATTCTGAGCCGCGTCAGTCGGGCGGAGTGTCATCGGAAGCACAGTAAGATTTGCATCATTATACCCTTCAAGTTTATCGCCGACTAATCTGCAAGCCATCTGAAGGTTTACATCCCATCCGGGTGCAAACTTCGATAAGGAATTAGTCTCGATTGTTTTTGGGTCAATAAAAAGCCACGCATTTCTGAAAGGTGTTGGGGTTGTTTCGTCTTTCTTGTGTGCGATAAGTGTACGAACAGTGAGAGGTTCGCCCCGCTTTACTTCAATGACAAAACTTCCATCTGATTGAATGAACGAATTGTTTTTGTCTTTTTCGATTATCTCGATGATTGTTTTTCCATCATCTTTCCATGGACCATTATTCACATGGCAGGAAAGACAGTTCTTCATTTTGGAAAGTATTCCGACCGCCGGTGGATACGCGATTGCTGTTGACAAACTGAAAATCAGGAGACAGCAGAGAATCAAAAATGTTGTAAAGAGGTTTTTGTTTGATTGCATTTGCATAGAAGTACTCTTCCTTTCTTCGTGAATGTTATTGTTTCATATTGTGAAACACTGCCTGCACATCGTCATCGTCCTCAATTTGGTCAAGGAGTTTCTGAATTTCTTCTTGTTGTTCCGATGAAATCTCAGTTGTTGAAAGAGGAATCCGTTGTAACTCAGCGCTGAGAACTTCCACCCCTTTATCTTCGAGCGCTTTCTGCATTTTCCTGAAATCAGCATACGAGGTGTTGAGATATGCTTCTTCGCCATCCACAGTAAACTCTTCTAAACCAAAATCAATCAGTTCCAACTCTAACTCATCTTTGTTGATACTTTTTGCCGAGATGGTGAACATTCCTTTTCGTTCAAAAAGAAAATCAAGCGAGCCGGTTGTACCAAGCGCACCGCCGGCGCGCGTGTAATACATGCGGATGTTTGCCACAGTCCGTGTCGGGTTGTCGGTCGCGCTTTCTGCAATGATGGCAATGCCATGCGGTCCGTAGCCTTCATACACTACTTCCTGAAAGTCCGCCGCATCTTTCGATGCCGCGCGTTTAATCGCCGACTCGACATTATCTTTCGGCATGTTCACGTCTTTGGCGTTCTGGATGACAAGGCGAAGCCGCGCGTTGCCATGCGGGTCAGGTCCGCCTGCCCTTACTGCAATTGCAATTTCTTTCCCGATTTTTGCAAACGTTTTTGCCATCTTTGCCCAACGTTTTTCTTTACGCGCCCGTCTGAATTCAAATGCTCGACCCATGTTTCGTTTTCTTTGTTCTTAGTGGTTGATAAATTTTAAGTATGTAAATATAATAAAAAGGAAGGAGAGTTAAACGCTCGTCATTTGCTTACGGCTCGTAGAGTTATTGGTCATTTGTCATTAGTTTGTTTTGATAAAGGTTCAATGCTCAATTGCTAATTGAAAACAGACTGCTTCTATGATTGATGACTGTATCATTTGATTGTCAATAGTGCCATAGTGTTCGGTTAGTCGTCGTTTATCAAGTGTTCGGATTTGATAGCACAATGCAATAGATTCTTTGGTCAAACCGAATTTGCCTCCTTGTAGAAGTACCTCGTTAGGATAAATTCTACGTGAATCTTTTCTGCTTGTAATAGGAATTGCATTTATCACAGGTAACAATTCATTCATTATATCGTCGCTAATAATAAGAACCGGTCTCGTCTTGCCTTGTTCAGAACCAAGAACAGGGTCAAGGTTAGCTTGCCATATACTCCACCGAGAATAGTTCATAATGTTTCGTGTTCAAGCATATCGAAATCATTATTCACTTCCAGTAAATCACGAAGATAAAGTGGATCCGATGCAGCTTGTTGCATCAACTCAATTTTCTTATTGCGATTGTTTGATACTTCTGCTATTGTTACAAAAACTTCTTCGGAGCGGAGTTCCTGAGGTAAAGTAATAGTTAGCTGATTATTTTGTGGGACTTTGATTTTTTGACTGTAAGTCATATTGCAATTTCTTATCTTGTTAACAACATTTTTCTTGATTGAACAAACTCAACTGCTTGCTATCTGAACAATAATTTTAATCCCGCACTTAAAAAGTGGGCTGAAGGAAATCCGATCCTGACGAAATAAAATGTCCCATGCGGGAATTTTTCTCGACCTTTTCTGAAAGCCTCTATAACATCTTTTCCTAAAAACCATTCTCCGCTTTCCGGTTCAATAGCGGCAAGCATTCCTTTTTTTTGCTTCAAAGAATGTAATTTGGTTAGGACTGATGTCGAAAGTCGTCTTACTTTTGGTGTTTTAAGCATTTGGATTCCTTTTATCTATAGGATTACTTTACTGTCTCAA
>JACPVN010000511.1 GCA_016191715.1 Ignavibacteriota bacterium
AGTTCATCAATCAAACATAGAAAAACTTCTTACATCAAATCTTGCCGAGTTACGTGAGAACAAATTACTTCTGACCGATAACGGATTTCTTCTCTGCGATAGCATTGCTGAGTCGTTGCTCGTTCAACCTCAGGCGGCGTTAGTCGCTTGTAAATAGCGGTGAATTCTTCTATATTGTGCCGCTTTTTATCTAACGTCAATATTATACCTATGTCATTCTTCACCGCTCTAAAGCGGCGATTCAAAATGACATATTATCTAATTATTTGATAATTCTTATAAAATCCGTTTTTGAAAATTAAGAGAATCAATGTCTGATAAACTTATAAATCGAATTGTTGCACTGAGTGTTTTACTAATCACACTTGTCGTTTATTTCAAAACACTTTCCGTCACCGTCGTCTTTTGGGACGTAGGCGAATTTTGCGCGGCGGCGTTCTTAATGCAAGTACCTCACCCCCCCGGTTCCCCGCTCTTCCTCATTATTGCCAAAGTCGCTTCGATGATTCCGTTCCTGCCGGATATCGCGGCACGTATGCATGCTGTCTCGACAATTTCGAGCGCGTTGGGTGTAATGTTTTTGTATCTTATCAGTGTGAAAATTATTGGAAGAATGAGCGGCAATATCACTTCAACACTTGATAAAATTACTGTCTATGGTTCATCTGCTATCGGCGCATTGTCTCTTGCGTTCAGCGGAACGTACTGGTTTAACGGGAGCGAGGCAGAAGTGTATGGACTCAGTATGTTATTTGTAGCAATTATTATCTGGCTCATTCTTCGTTGGTGGGACCGCGCAGAGGAACCACACAACGAGAAGTATATTCTCCTCATTGCCTATTTGATTGGTTTATCCACCGGCGTTCACCTCCTGGCAGTTCTTGCCGTGTTTCCGGTGATGATGTTAATTTATTTTCGTCTGTATGAAATCAACAAGCACAGTTTGATAATTTTCGGAATTAGCACAGTTGCTACCTTTATTGCTATATATCCCGGAGTGGTTCAATACTTACCATCAATGTTAGATGGAGATTTCAAAGGAATGAAGTTTGAACTTTTGCCGTTTTTTCCGGTCGCCATCTTGATTGGGGTCGCATGGGGTGCGTATAAAGCGTATCAAACAAAACATCGGTTGATTCACATGGCGTGTCTTTCTTTCTTATTGGTTGTCATCGGATATACGACATACACCGGTGTGATTATTCGCTCAAACGCGAGACCACCGATGAACGAAAATGCACCGGATAATCTCGCTGGCTTGGTAAGTTATCTTAGCCGTGAACAATATGGAGATACACCATTATTGCGTGGTGATAGTTGGGACAACAATTTACAGGATTACCGGGAAAAACTTTTCCCGCGCCGCCACTCGCGCGAAGCAATGCACGAAGAAACCCGGACAAAATACAAAGACGATTGGGATTTCTTCTGGCGTTATCAAACCAACCACATGTTTATACGATACGTGCTGTGGAATTTTGTCGGAAGTGAAGGCGATTGGCAGGATGCAGGCGTGAGTTGGAAAAAGACTTGGGGCATTCCTTTACTCATCGGTCTGTTCGGGATTTTCTTCCAATTTTGGAAGGATAGAAAAATGAGTCTGACCTTGCTTGTCATGTTTGTCATTATGGGATTTGTACTCGCATGGTATCAGAATCAACAAGAGCCACAACCGCGCGAGCGTGATTACTTTTATGTTGGAGCATATTATGTGTATGCGCTCTGGATTGGTATTGGAGTGTTTGGTTTTATTGATTTACTTCGGAAATCATTGAATGGAACAACTATTCAGGTAGCCGCTGCTTCTCTGATACTCGTTGTGACAGCGGGTGCAGTTCCGGTAAATCTTTTCAGAATCAATTACCTTGACCACGACAGAAGCAAAAACTATATCGCTTGGGATTACTCGTACAACATTCTCCAAAGTTGCGAGCAAGACGCTATTCTCTTCACAAACGGTGACAACGATACGTTCCCTCTCTGGTATTTGCAAGATGTTGAAGGCGTTCGACGCGATATCCGCATCGTTAATCTCAGTCTCGTGAATACCTCGTGGTATATTCTTCAGTTGAAGAATGAAATGCCACACGGCGCTCAGAAAGTTCCAATTTCACTCTCAGACCAAGCAATCAAACAAATCGAACCGAGACCTTGGAAACCGCGCAATGTTGATTTGCCTGTTCCACGAGATATGTTGGAGAAATTTCTTCTAAATGACAAGCCAGCTTTACCGATGTGGTCGTTAGATAGCAATGTCATAAATCAAGAAAAAATTACGTTCACGGTAAATGGAATTCCATTCAACAACGAAATGCGATTTCTCCGCGTTCAGGATTTGATGGTATGGGAAATTATCAGAACGAATAACTGGCAACGCCCGGTTTATTTCGCAGCAACATGTTCACCAGATTCGAAGCTGGGGCTTGATGATTATCTCTGGATGCAGGGACTTTCACTTAAGTTGAAACCATTCAAAGTTCCTTCTGTTGAAAGCGGACTTGATGGCGCATATATGGAAAAGAATTTATTGACAGATAACGTTCAGCCGTCGAAGAATTTCCAAAGTGGTTTCCTCTGGCGCAACCTGAATCGCTCAGATATTTACTACGACGAGAACACTCAACGCATGGTAATGAACTATCGTGCAAGTTTCCTCCGTATGTACGAATATGCAACTCGTGTTGAGCGTAATCAGGAAAAGGCAAAGACCGTACTCCAACGAATGGAATCTGTCATGCCGGTGAATGTCATTCCGAATTTGGATTGGAGATACACTGCTCATTTCATGAATCTCTTCCGCAACGTCGGCGATATGGAAAACTTCAATAAGTATGCAGATGTTGCAGAGAAGAAATGCTGGGAACTCGTCAACGCAGGAAACGTCCTCTCCCAGGATTTCAATCCGTATCAAGTGTTGCAGGATATTTATGAAGGAAAGAAAGATTACGCGAAAGCGCTCGATGTTGCCCAACGTTGGAAAGCACAATTTCAGGCGTACGCCTCCGACCCGCGATACGCCAACGACAGAGGTTTCCAACAACAGATGATGTACCTTGACCAGATGATTACCATGTATCAGCAAAACCTAAAGGGCAATCAAGTTGCTGATTCAACTGTTCCGAATCAGTAGTGTTTACAAAAGAACGTGTTCACCTTTTCGACTTTTCTTAACTCATCCCCAATCCCCTTCCCTTCGTAAGGGAAGGGGTGCAAAGGGTTGGGTTACGTTCAATAAAAACGTCATCCCGACATTAGAAATAATTCGTTTCAATGTTCTAAATGAAAATACTCATTTTTAATTGGCAGGATGTTAAAAATCCGCTCGCAGGCGGGGCTGAGGTTCATCTTCACGAAATATTTTCCCGTGTCGCCAAACTTGGACACGAAATCACGTTGTACTGTTCAATGTTTGATGGCGCTCCGAACGAAGAATCTATAAACGGAATACAAGTCATTCGGGAAGGAGGACGATTCTTCTTCAACTTTTATGTTCCGTTCAGGTATCTTACCCGATTCAGAAAAGAAAAGTTCGATATCGTTATTGACGACATGAACAAGATTCCATTTTACACACCTTGGTTCATCCGGGAACCACTTGCAGTTATCATACATCATTTATTTTCCAAAACGATTTTTCTTGAAGCCCCTTTTCCTCTTGCATCGTATGTGTATCTGGCCGAGTGGCTTGGAGTTGATTTACTCCGCAAGAGACACATTCCGATTTTTGCCGTCTCACCAAGCACCATCAACGAATTGACATCGCACGGTATTTCCGAAAAGCAACTTGAAACAGTTTACAATTGCGTTGACCATTCTCAGTATCAAAGAAATGACTCGTTGAGAAGTCCGAAGCCATTGATTGGATATTTCGGGAGAATCAAAAAGTATAAATCTGTTGACCATCTTTTGAAGGCGTTTGCAATCGTTCTGCAAAAATTCCCCGAAGTTGAATTGATTGTCGTCGGCGAAGGAGACAATCGCCATGAACTTGAGAAACTTACTCAGAGTTTGCACATTTCAAATAAAGTAACGTTTACCGGATTTGTGAGCGAAGAAGAAAAGGTCGGGTTGATGCAACAAGTTTGGTTCGTCATCAATCCATCATCGAAGGAAGGTTGGGGATTAACGGTAATTGAGGCAAATGCGTGTGGCACTCCCGTTATTGCAAGTAACGTCCCCGGTTTGCGAGACGCTGTTCGGGAAAATGAAACAGGAATGTTTTTCGAGTATGGAAACATCGAAATGCTTGCCGAGAAAATGTTGAAGATGTTGAACGATGCTGTACTCCGTCAGCGATTAAGTAACGAAGCATACAATTGGTCAATGAATTTCAACTGGGAAACCGTTGCACAAAAAACGGTTGAACTTCTCCAACGAACGATTTCTAACCACAAATCGGCATAGGCATTCTCTGCCAAAAAATCTCAATATATTATTCGTTTCTGCTTTCCGCACTTCTTTTATTGAAGAAGACCTCCGTTTTCTCTCCAAACATTTTCCGGTTCAACCACACATCGGTCATGGAATACTTCATCTTCTGAAAATTATCCTGAGTGTATTTCAAAACGACATTATTTTTTGCTGGTTTGCTTCTGCCTATTCTGCGGTCGGCGTGATTGTCGGAAAATATCTGGGGGTGAAATCAATTCTTATTCTCGGGGGAGTTGATGTAGCGGCTGATAAAGAACTCGGTTACGGTATCTGGTTATCGAAATGGAAAAGCAAACTTGTTCGACGTGCCTTGCTTTTGGCTGACCGAATTCTTGTCGTTGATAATTCTTTGAAAGAAGAGGCAAAGCAACGCGCCGGTTATGATGGAAACAACATCGTGTATCTTCCAACCGGTTATGATGCGTTGTTCTGGAAACCGCTCATCGAAAAAAAGAACGTGGTGCTGTGTGTTGCTCAATGTGAAGACGAAAGACGTTTCAGAATAAAAGGAGTTGACTTTCTCATCCAAGCCGCACGACAAATGAGTTCTGCAGAGTTTGTTGTTGTTGGAATCGAACCGAAGTTAGCATATCGTTTCCAACCACCGATGAATATGAAATTTTATCCGGCAGTTAAACAAGAACGCTTGTTGCAATTATATCAGGAAGCGAAAGTGTATTGTCAACCTTCTCGTCGTGAAGGATTGCCAAACGCTCTCTGCGAAGCAATGTTGTGTGGATGCATCCCGGTTGCTACACACGTTGGAGGCAATGCTACGGCAATTGCAGATACCGGATTTCTTGTTCCATACAATGATGTTGATGCGCTTATTTCTGCTTTGAATGACGCGTTGGAATCCGGATCCGATCTGCCAGTGAAAGCACGATTACGTATCGTCGCACTTTTCCCGAAAGAGAAACGAGAAACGGATTTGTTATCTC
>JACPVN010000512.1 GCA_016191715.1 Ignavibacteriota bacterium
GGTATTTGAGTTTCGAGCCGAGTCTCCGTATATTTGTCCCGACTTAATTCCTACTTTTCAATTTGGAAAAAATACCATGGCAAGTGTTCGGCTCGAAAACGTTTACAAAAAATACGACAACAAAAACATCGCGGTGAACGATGTCTCATTTAATATTCAAGACAAGGAGTTCATTGTTCTCGTTGGACCGTCAGGTTGTGGAAAGTCAACAACTCTGCGCATGGTGGCGGGTTTGGAGGAAATTTCCGAAGGGAAAATATTTATTGATGAAAAAATCGTCAACGACGTCGCACCGAAAGACAGAGATATTGCAATGGTCTTTCAAAACTACGCACTCTATCCGCACATGAGTGTGTATGAGAATCTTGCATTCGGATTGAAAATACGCAAACACGATAAATCAGATATTGACAAACGCGTTCGGAACGCCGCACAGATTTTAGGAATTGCAGAATATCTTGAACGAAAACCGAAAGCGCTTTCCGGAGGTCAGCGGCAACGCGTGGCGCTCGGTCGTGCAATCGTTCGCAATCCGAAAGTATTTTTGTTTGATGAACCTCTCAGCAATCTTGATGCAAACTTACGAGTGCAGATGCGCACCGAAATCTCCCGCTTGCACAAGCAACTTCAAACAACGATGATTTATGTTACACACGACCAAATCGAAGCGATGTCGCTTGGCGATAGAATTGTCGTGATGAAAGGCGGCATCGTTCAGCAGATTGATTCGCCGCTCAACATTTACAACAAACCTGCAAATAAATTTGTTGCAGGATTCATCGGCAGCCCGACGATGAACTTTATTGATGGAACTATCACGAACACAACCGGTCTAAAGTTCAACGATACGGTTCGTTCACTTTCGCTTCCTCTTTCTATTCAAGATAAGACAAAAGTAAACGCGTTCATGAACAAAGAAGTTACGCTTGGCATCCGACCGGAATCCATCTATGCAAAAGCACAGAACGAATCAAGTCAATCCCTTACAGTTCAACTCGATGTAACTGAACCGGTTGGTAACGAAATTTTCCTGTATTTCAAAATCGGAAAGTCACCTGACCAGTTCGTCTCCCGGATTCCGTCCGACATTCAACCAACAGCCAGAACAGAATTTCAACTCTACTTCGATACATCGAAACTCCATTTCTTTGACAAAACAACCGGCGAATCACTAATGTAGTGCGTGAATTTCTCTGCGTCCTCTCTACGAAACTATCCGTGAAGTCCATACAGGTGCTAACCTTGAGAAGGTTTCACGTTTCTATATGCCAATACAGTTCAATGAGTATCGAGCTATGTAATGGCTATAACCTTCGCAAGGTTTTTGATAAAGTTATCGGACAGTTTCTATGAGTCGTAGAAACTGTCCGAGAACCCTGACCGCTCGGTTCAGCGTCCTCGCTGAACCATCAAAACTATTCGCATTCAGCACCAAGCGCGGACGCTTGGTGGAGCGACAGGTAGTTCTCGGACAGTTTCGTAGACCATTCCTCTGCGGTAAAAAAATGTTCAACCATAAAAATCCCCATGAATAATCGAACTCGACCATTCTTACTTTTTTTTCTTTTTACTTTTTACTTTTGCCTTGCTCCTGCTCAATGGAAATCCATCGGTAACGTCCTTGAAGCAACACAAACCGACGATGGTGTCATCTTCTTTTTAGAAGGAGAACAGGTGAACATCTCCGTACTCTCACCGGAAGTTATCCGTGTACGATATTATCCGGTTGAATATTCGAACAACACTGAATATTCATGGGCGGTAATCAATTCTACTTTAGGAGAGAAGAACTTCACGACGGACAAACTCGAAGAAAAAACAATACTCAAAACATCGAAAGTTGAGGTGCGGATTGAACACTCTCCACTTCGAATAGCTTTCTTCGATAAGAAGGAGAATCTCCTAAATCAAGACGACCCAAAAAAAGGAATGGCTTGTTCAGGAAAAGAAATCGCAGTGTGGAAAACGATGCCGCAGGACGAGTTTTATTTCGGACTCGGAGAAAAATCCGGCTCGCTGGACCGGAAGGGAAAATCGTACGTGAACTGGAACTCCGATATTCCCGCATACAAAGCAGACACCGACCCGCTGTATCAAACCATTCCGTTCTTCTACGGAATCAAAAAGGGAAACGCGTACGGAATTTTCTTTGATAATACATACCGCTCGTATTTCAATTTCGGAAAAGAACATCCCGACCAATATTCGTTCGGCGCTGTTGACGGAGAAATGAATTACTACTTCATCTACGGACCGAAGCCGAACGATGTCCTGCAAAAATTTTCTGCATTGACCGGGACAATGCCGATGCCTCCTAAGTGGTCTATCGGCTACCAGCAGTGCAGATGGAGTTATTATCCCGAATCCCGCGTGATGGAGATTGCACAAAACTTTCGCTCGAAGAAAATTCCGTGTGATGTTATCTACCTCGATATACATTACATGGATAAATACAAATGCTTCACGTGGGACAATGAGCGATTTCCCAATCCTAAAAAAATGACTGATGATCTTGCTCAAGATGGTTTTAAGGTTGTTACTATTGTTGACCCGGGAATCAAAAAGGAAGATGGCTACCGGGTCTATGATGAAGGAACGAAAGGGAATCACTTTGCAAAATATCCTGACGGCAAACCGTTCGTCGGAACTGTGTGGCCAGGTGCATGTGTCTTTCCTGATTTCACGAAACAAGATTCGCGTGATTGGTGGGGTTCACTCTACAAAAGTTTAGTTGATGTTGGTATCAAAGGATTTTGGAACGACATGAACGAGCCATCCGTGTTTGATTCACCCAATAAAACATTTGCTCTTGAAGTGATGCACGATGCGAACGGCACTCCGTCCGACCACCGGAAAAATCATAACGTATATGGAATGCAAATGGCACGCGGAACGTACGAAGGCTTGCTCAAACTCAAACCGAATGAACGACCGTTTGTCCTTACCCGCGCAGGTTATGCTGGCGTTCAACGCTATTCATCCATCTGGACGGGAGATAACATCAGCAATTGGGACCATCTTGAAATGGCAATCCCGATGTGTCTCGGTCTCAGCATTTCCGGGCAGCCGTTTATCGGAACAGATATTGGTGGTTTTGTCGGCAATCCGAGTGGAGAATTGTTTGCGCGTTGGATGCAACTTGGTGTGTTCAATCCGCTCATGCGCACTCACTCTGTTATTGATGCGATGAACAAAGAGCCGTGGGAATTCGGACCTGAGTTTGAAGCAATCAACAAAAAATCAATCGAGATGAGGTATAAGTTTTTACCGTACATTTATACACAGTTTTACAAAGCCGCAACGGAAGGAACTCCGATTATGCGACCGCTTGTTTTCGATTATCCTGAAGACGGCAACACACTTTGGAAAGATGATTTGTTTATGTTTGGAGATGCTCTCCTCGTCGCCCCGGTGATTGAAGAACGCGCAACAAAACGTGGTGTCTATCTTCCCGCAGGCGAATGGTACGATTACTGGACGAATGAAAAAATCTCCGGCGGCAAAGACATAACAGTTGAAGCGCCGATTGACAAACTTCCATTGTTTGTGAAAGCAGGTTCGATTATTCCGACCCAACAGGTTGTTCAGTACACAGATGAAGAACCAATCAATCCTCTTACATTGGAAATTTTCCCGACGCGTAAGGTGGACTCCACCTCGCAGGTGGAGTCCACCTATGCAACCACTCAATGGTATGAAGATGATGGTATCAGTTTCGATTATCAACAAGGAAAGTATTTCACACGGAAAGCTACTTTTAATCAAACTAAAGAGAACATGAATGTTTCTCTTACCCAATCAAAAGGTGATTACAAACCACCGATGCGTACAATCGTAATGAAGTTCAATGCTCAATCGAAGAAACCAACTACGGTTTTCCATGACTGTGATGAACTTCAATATTCTTCCAAAGAAGTTCAACCCACAACTGCACTGACATGGTCATACAATTCAGAACAGAAAATCTTGTGGGTCAGAATCCCCGATACGTTTGGTTCACAAAAAGTCATTGTTCAATATTAGATGACTCAAGTTGATCGTTTGATTCATGAAACCGCTAAAGCGGTTATAATATATCTCTTTTTGTCCTTAACCCCAGACTTAAGTCTGGGGTTAGCGATACATTTTTATCATTTTTGAAACCGTTTTCCCAATGGGATGCCCTTGGCACAACGGTTTTTTATTATGTAGTTTAAAAACGGCAAACCTGAGTTAGATGAAATATTTATAGCCCCGACCTTCAGGTCGGGGTAAAGGTGGAATAAAACAATTAAGGGCTTCAGCCCTTTCCTAACACACAAAAGAAAGTAATTTGAAATGGCAATTATCATAGATGGCTCTGGCTTAACAATCGAAAGACTTGTTCGCATCGCCCGGCACGGCGAGAAGGTTGAACTTCATCCTGATGCGCTTACACGAATCAAAGCATGCCGCGCAA
>JACPVN010000119.1 GCA_016191715.1 Ignavibacteriota bacterium
CATGAAGTTTCGGATTCTTCATCACAATTTTTACCATTGATTTTTGTACATCTGCATATTTTTTATGAATGACCGAGTTTGCACCTTTCGCTCCTTGAGGATAACCGATTTGTAACCCGCCGGGGAATGCACCCTGCGCAAAGAGTTCCTCGACAACGTTATGGAGATTCGGCATCGGCAAACCGACACGATTTATTTTATACAACGAGTCGGCTTTCATCGTTACAGCTTTCGCTGTTCCCCACTGATACTTTACGGTAATTTTCTTTCCCTTCTTCCCGATGCCTTCCACCTGAATCGTCTCACCGGCAGCAACTGTTTCTAACTCACCCTTGAATTTGTTTGTGCTGAACCGTACAATCGTATCGGTCTTTGCTTTGCCGCGAGTAATGATGGCGTTGACATCCATCCCGAAATCGAGAAGAAGAAGATTACTTGCGGTGGCTCGCGTAAGATTGAATTTGAAAAACACTTTATCTGCTTTGCGCTTGATAGACTTCAAAGCGCCCTTTCCGTCTTTTGCTGTCGCCCAATCTTCATACTTCGCTGTGCGATAGCGAACTTCATAATCTGAGTTCACAAGATAATTTGCCAGAATGCTTTTGTTTCTATCCATCGTTACGGAGAGAGGATTATCGGTCCCCGAAGCATCTCCGCTCCATCCTGTAAAAATATAGCCGCGATCCGGTGTTTGGCTGACTTGTACTGTCGTTCCATGTTCATACGATTCCAGATTAGGGTTTTTGCCTACAACACCGTTATCACCGCCGACGGTGAGCGTGTAGGTGTTGATAGCAAACACCACTTGTATAGTATGATTTGCAGTGACGTTTTCGAACGTGTAACTCGTGGTTGAACCAATGTTCACGCCATCCACAATCACGCTATCAACGTGGTACCCGGTGTTTGCAGTGAATGTAAATTGCTGAGTCGCTCCGTTATATACTGTTACATCGCCTGATGGTGTGATATTTCCATTCGGTCCACTGCTTGCTGTAATTATGCTTGCCGATGGCGGTCCGAACTTTGCAACAAAGAAATCATCGTATCCATTTTCAATTAACGTATCAGAATCAAAGATAAGGGTGTCACTGCTAAATTCTCCGGTAACAAAGCTATTTCCCGATGCGTCAACGAAAATACCATATGCGTATTCATTTGCTATACCACCAACACTCGTCGCCCAGACAGTATTTCCCGAAACATCATAGTTGGCTAAAAAGATATCACCGCCTCCATTGTTGGAAAGTGCAGTTGTGTCAAATGTAAGTGTGGAACTTTTAAAATACCCGCCGACATAACTATTTCCTGAAGCATCAGTTGAAATACACGTTCCATACTCGCCGCCGGTTCCTCCGGCGCTTCTTGCCCATACAACATTCCCGGCGCTACCGTACTTAACGACAAATATATCATTGAATCCCAAATTTGTTAACGTAAAAGTTCCAAATGTAATATCGGAATTTTCGAATGTTCCTGTAACGTAACTATTTCCGGAATCATCTAAGGAAATATCGCTTGCTCTATCAAAACCAATTCCTCCGGCGCTTGCCGCCCATTGAACACTTCCATTTGTGTCATACTGAACGACAAAAATATCGTCGTTATCATCACTTGTTGTATTGGACAACGTTATGCTACCAATCGTTATGGTTGGACTTGTGAAATACCCCGCGAGAGAAATTTTCCCTGACGCTCCAACAGCAACACCTTCGCCATAATCTCTACTTGTTCCGCCCGCGCTTGAAGCCCATGCGACATTCCCGTTCGCATCATATTTTACAATAAAGATATCACCCAGACCATTGTTCGTTAACGTTGTGGAACCGAACGTAAGAGTGGGACTGGTAAACCTACCTGTTACATAACTATTTCCGGAAGCATCTACTGCTATCTTTTTCCCCTCGTCACCGCCAGTACCGCCTGCACCGGTTGCCCAGACTGCATTTCCGTTTGCATCGTACTTCGCTATGAAGATATCAAAATCACCGTTCCTTGTTAACGTAGTAGAACCGAACGTAAGAGTTGGACTGTTGAACGTGCCTGTCACAAAACTATTTCCGGAAGCATCAACGGCTATCCCATAGCCATATTCATCGTCTGTACCGCCGGCGGTTGTTGCCCATACAACATTTCCCGACGGGTCATATTTGACAAGAAACAGATCTGAATATTCATCAAACCCTGAAACGTTTGGGAAAGTTGTCGAGCCAAGTGTAATCTCGGCACTTGTAAAATTTCCGATGACATGAGAATTACCCTGTTCATCTACTGCAATACTGTTCCCCTTTTCATTCAGTGTCCCACCGGCACGTTTTGCCCAGTGCCAATACGGAGTTTGGGAGGAGAGGAGAGTGACTGAAAGCAGTGTCAGGATAAAGAGATTGATTATGAAAGAGCGAGCAGGTAAGCGCCACTCTTTTGGTGAAAAAAGAACATAAGGTTGCATGATATTTTTCCTTTATGATGTTGATAGAATGAATGAATTTTAAGAAAGTGAATTATGAACGTTCGAATTCTCAATCGGGTGAATTATGTTCAGGAGTTGGTGCAGGTCATCTTTCAAAATGTACGCATGCACGCCTGCATTGATTGCGGCTGTTCTGTACAGGATTTCATTATAGTTTGTCACAATAATGACTCGTGCGTCTGGAAATTTATTCAGAAGTACTGACGTCGCCTGAATGCCATTCATCGGTTCCATATTAATATCCATACAAATCCAATCCGGTTTGTATTGTTCATAATGAGGGACAAGATTCAGGGCATTGTCAAATTCATAGACTTCATCACCGGACTTCATGATTATATCCTTAATGAATGTTCGGATGTCCGGAAAATCGTCAATGATGAAATATTTCATAGAATTCGTTTCTTCAGTAATCACGCCTACAAGATACGATATGAAAGGAGGCGATGGAAGAGTGAACGACGCACAATCTTCGTGCGTAAACGCACGTAGAGTTCACGCGGGATTGTTCTTACAACGTAGAGAATTTTTTAAGAAAAGGTTGGAAGGAATCGGGGTGAAAGAAAATTTCTCCGTACCGAAGTGGCTTTAGCCACTGAAATCAGGGCTGAAGCCCAAGTTTTCTTTTTAATGTTTATCTCCCCATCCTAAAGGATGGGGTTACTCCATAGATATTTTCTTGTGTTGCGTAACAGCAGCCAGTAACCAAAACTTGTAACCTGTAACCAGTAACGACTTTTACAACTCGTGCTTGTGTTCTAACGCGAACTTCAGCACGTTGTGTGTGCCTGAAAGTCCGAGTTTCCTGCTGATGCTGACTTTGTTGTTTTCTACCGTCCGCTTGCTGAGAAACATCGCTTCAGCAATTTCTTTATTTGATTTCAAGTCGGCGATATGAAGGAGAATCTTTCGCTCTGTCTCATTCAATTCGGCTATCAAAGAAAGTTCTTTTTTGATTGGTTTCGACATTCTGTGCTGAATCAGAATCTGAGATAACTCGGGGCTGAGGTAGAATTTCCCTGCCGCCACAGATTGAATCGCCAGTACGATTTCCAGCAACGCGGAATCTTTCATCAAGTATCCGCGTACGCCGACATCAACCGCTTTGAGAAATGTTTGTTCATCTTCAACCTGAGTCATGATGATGAGTTGTGTCGGAGTTTCTTCCTTGGAAAGCAGTTCGGCAATGTGTAGCCCGGTCATCTTCGGCATATTGATATCAAGCAAAGCAATATCGGGGGATTGTTCTTTGATACAACGAAGCGCCTTCTCTCCGTTCTCTGCTTCACCGATAATTACAATAGCAGAATTTGCTTCCAGTACCTGCCGTAATCCGGCTCGAACAATGGGATGGTCATCGGCAATGAGGAGCGTAATCTTTTTCATATTGTTTTGCTGTCTGTGGAAATTTTATCATTGTTCATTGTTTGCTCCTGTAACAGGAATAATCAGATTTACACTTGTCCCGCCTTCTGTCCGATGAGTAATTGTTAACGTACCGGAAAGAATTCTCGCCCGCTCGAACATACCGGTCAAACCGAAATGTTCTTTTTGCATAGTTGATGCTTCAAGAATATCAGACGGAATTCCTTTTCCATCATCATCAATTGCAATTATGATTTCACTGACCGAACGATGAATCGTAAAGCGAAGGTTCTTTGCCTCTGAGTGTTTGATGATGTTATTCAAACTTTCCTGCACAATGCGAAAGAGATTGATTTCATTTTCTTTCGAAATCACTCCGTCAATGTTTTCTATCTGAACAGTACAATTCAATGAAACAGCATCGCTAATTTTCTGAGCGAGCGATTCCAGCGATAATGTCAGGCCCAGTTGGTCTAAACTGCTTGGACGAAGATTATGGGAAATTTCCCGTATTTCTTTGATTGCCTGAGTCGCATATTCCGCCGCATCCTTCACGTGCCGAAGTTCTTCCGATGAATTACTCACATCATGTAAGGTGATGAGTAATTTGTTTTTAATCATCAACAAGTGCTGACTGACGCTGTCGTGTAAATCGGTGGCGATGCGTTTCCGTTCCGCTTCCTGACGTTCAATCAATTGCCGCGAGAATACTTCCTGTGCTTTTCTTTTTTGTTCGATGATTGAAACCCGGTATCGAATTCCGCTGTACAACAGTCCGGCAAATCCCAGAATCGAAAGCGAACGGAACCACCACGTTGCCCACCATGCCGGTAGCACAATAATGTGAAGCGATGTTCCTGTTTCATTCCACACGCCGTCACGGTTTGTTCCCCGCACACGAAAAAGATATTCCCCCGGCTCTAAATTCATGTACGTCGCTATGCGCCGGGAACCTGATAGCTGCCACTGGCGGTCAAACCCTTCCATAATATACGCATACCGGTTCTTTGACGGTGCGAGAAAATCAAGTGCGGCAAATTCAAACGATATCACATCATCATCGTGAGAGAGAACTAGTTCCTCTGTGTCTGGCTGGAACTCTTCGCGTGAAAGTTCCGTGTCAAATTTTTTTATGGAAGTGATGACGATGGGGGGAGTAAAAAAGTTATCACGGATGCTATCGGGATGAAAAAGATTAAAGCCGTTGGTTCCTCCAAAGTACATCATGCCGTTGTCAAGACGATGAGCGGAAAAGGGGAGAAAATCATTTCCCTGCAATCCGTCAATGGCGTTGTAATGTCGGAATGTCTTTGTATCGGGATGAAATTTTGTCATACCGCTATCGCTTGAAATCCAAAGATACCCATCTCCATCTTGTAACATACCGCGAATCTCATTTGAAAGTAAGCCGTCGGATCTCAAGTATGCCGTAAATGTTTTCGTCTCATACGAAAAAAGATTCAATCCATATTTCGTTCCAATCCAAAGTCTTCCCTGCGAATCTTCATAGAGTGCATACACAGTTCCATGACTGAGACTTGCCGGGTCGTTCGCAAGACTAAGAAACGATTCGAACAATTCCGTCGTTCGGTCAAATCTATTCAACCCGTTCTCCGTTCCAATCCAGAGGTTCCCTTTCGAATCTTCAAAGATACATTGAACCAGATTATTACTGATGCTTGTGTTGTTGTTTGGGTTGTGCCGCCACCGGCGGGTTGAGTGGGTGGTTCTGTCGAAAAGACTCAACCCGTTTTCCGTACCGATCCAAAAATTTCCTTTTGTATCTTCATGCAAAGCAAAAATATTTGTTCCGCCTATTTCATTCGATTCAGTTTTTTGGTACATCCAATACCGAAATGTTTCAGAATCTTGGTCATACTGATTCAAGCCGTTCTGCGTCCCGACCCACAAATCACCGGAGCGATCTTCATAAACCGAAAATACAAAATCGTTGCTGAGTGATAACGGATTACCGGATATGTTTTTGAAGACCGTTGTCCGTTTCCTCGCAGGTTCGTACCGTATAACCCCTCCTAAAAATGTCCCGATCCAGAGGATTCCGTTGCGGTCCTCAATCGCGCTCAGCATATTATTCCATCCAAGCAACAGGTCTTCATCTGATTTTATTTTCAAATGATTGAATTGCTTTTGCTTACGGTCAAGAAAATTCAAACCGGAAAAAGATGTTCCAATCCATAAAATGCCTGAAGCATCTTCCGACAATGATAACATTGAATTACCACTCAGGGAGTTTGGGTCTTGTTGGTCATGTTTAAAGTTGATAAATGTTGTGTCGGATTGAAGTTGAGCAAGCCCATCTTCTGTCCCAACCCACAACAAACCGAGATGGTCTTCGAATAATGAGTTGATGTAATTATTACACAAAGATTTCTTGTCGGCGGGGATGTTGAGAAAATGTTCGATATGATTTCTTGTTTGAGAGAGGCGAATCAAACCGGCTCCTTGCGTTCCAATCCAAAGATTGCCATTCCTGTCTTCAGCCAGATGGCGTATCATAATGTTTCCATCATTGAAAAGTGCAATCGAATCGCCAATGAGTGTTGTAAGTGATTTGTTTGTATGATTGAACGTCAGTAATCCGCTGAGTGTGCCGACCCAAAGAATTCCATTTCGACCTTCAAGGAGAGAAGTTACAGAGTTGTCTCCTTTATGTGCTTTGTTCTGTTGAGGAAGATGAAATCGTTCAAATGTTTTTTCCTTTTGATGAAAACGATTCAACCCGTATGCAGTACCAATCCAGAGAAATCCGGAACGGTCGAGATATAACGCAGTCACCGTGTCGTTACTTAACGATGTCGTATTTGTCGAATCAAACCTGAAGTGCGAGAATGAATTTAATACATGGTCATAATAATTAAGACCGCCGCCTTTCGTACCAATCCATAACCCTCCGTTGCCGGAAGGGAGAAGCGCGGCAATCGTATTGTGACTGATACTTTTCAGATTCCCGTGCTCGTGACGATAAGTTATAAAGTTGTAACCATCATACCTGTTTAATCCGTTTTGTGTCGCAAACCAGATATAACCGTAAGAATCCTGTGCGATGTGTTGTATCGTATTATTCGATAATCCGTTTGTTGATGTAAGATGAAAGAAGCGGTAATAAGACTCTGCATACGCATTGAGTTTTGTACTCGCCGGCGAGTACTGAGCGAATAATAACTGAAGGGAGAATAATACATACCGGACGCGTTGCCGTTGGACTGCTAATATGAAGATATTCATAATAGTATGACGAAAGATAATATTGTTAAGCAGATAGTGAAAGAACGCGGGCAATAAAGATCTTTATTAAATTCAGACAAAGATAAAATAAATGTCAGTGAATCCAAATTTTCAGAAAGAAAACGATGAGCACGATAGATTTGATTCTTCCATGAGAGAGGAATATATTGTGTCAGTTTTTAAATCAATAGTATGAAAACACTGCAAGAAATAAAGAAAACATTGGTTGAACATAAAGAAGAAATAGCCAGAAAGTACCATGTAAAATCTATTGGAGTATTTGGTTCCTATTCTCGTGGTGATAATTTGCCATCAAGCGACGTGGATATCCTTGTGGATTTTTCACAACCTATCGGGTTAGAATTTGTTGACCTTGCAGAAGAACTTGAAGGGATTTTAGAAATGAAAGTTGATTTGGTCCCGAGAGAAGCCATTAAATCTGAAATGTTTGCTTTTGTGGAAGGAGATTTAGTCTATGTCTAAACGAAGCACTAATCTCTTATTGAACGATATGCTAAAGGCGATATCCAAAATTGAACGATTTGTACATGGAATATCATTTGAAGAATTCATCAATGATGAAAGAACGTTTGACGCTGTTGTGAGAAATTTGGAAATTCTCGGTGAAGCCGCTTCAAAGATACCGGAAGAAATCCGTGACCAGTATGAAGAAATTGAATGGCATCGCATTGTGGGTTTACGGAACAGAATTGTTGATGAGTAATTCGGTGTGGCAGAATCCATAATATGGAAAATTACACAAGAAGAATTAGAAACTCTGTCTCGTCAAATCAATAAAATCTTATCTCCATAAATGGATTGTTCTATTTATCCCGGCTACAATTTATTAACAGACACAAGGAAAACCAATGAAGAATAGAGAAATCTTCACAGTATTATTTTTACTTTTTACTTTTCAACATTTTACCTGGTCTCAGGATATTCTTCCGGGGGACAATCTGTATGTTGATGGTATTCCTGCAATACCTTCTTCCATTGCAGTTGAAGTCGGACGATACACCGAGTTTCGCTCTGCCTCATTTTCGAGTTGGCATCCGACAAAACACGAGATGCTTATCAGTACACGGTTCGGAGATGTTCCGCAGGTTCACTATGTGAAATTCCCCGGCGGCGCACGCACGCAGATGACGTTCTTTCCTGAACGAGTTGGCGGTGCATCGTTCAATCCGAAGAACGAAAACTATTTCATCTTCAGTAAAGATGTCGGCGGCGGAGAGTGGTTTCAGATTTACCGGTTTGATATTTCATCGGGTAACGTCACCATGCTCACCGATGGAAAATCCCGCAATCTTATCGGTTCTTGGTCGCGTGACGGAAAGTTACTTGCGTACACATCGACAAGAAGAAACAACAAGGACCTCGATGTGTATGTCATGAATCCGCTCGAACCGTCAACTGATAAAATGCTTTGTCAGTTGGAAGGCGGCGGCTGGAGCGCCGGCGATTGGTCGCTTGACGGGAAATGGATGTTTCTACAAGAAAGAATATCGGTCAATGAATCGTACTTGTATTTGGTTGATGTTGCGACGGGAGAGAAAACTCTTCTCACACCCAAGGACGGAAAAGAACAAGTTGCCTACGGCGGAGCGCAGTTCACTACTGATGGAAAAGGATTTTATGTTACGAGCGATTTGAATTCTGAATTCAGACGGCTTGTGTATTTTGATATTGCTACAAAGAAGCAAACTCCTGTTATCGAAAATCTCAGTTGGGACGTTGATGGCTTTTCTCTTTCCGATGACGGAGAAAGGATTGCGTTCATTTCCAATGAAGATGGAATCAGCGTACTACATCTTCTTGATGCTGAAGCGAAAAAAGAATTGCCGTTGCCGAAACTTCCCGTCGGACTTGTCGGCGGAATCGGTTGGCACAGCGATAACACCACGCTTGCGCTCAATATCAACTCTGCCCACTCTACGAACGATGTCTATTCGTTCGATGTGAAGAGCGGAAAACTTGAACGATGGACAGAAAGCGAAACAGGCGGATTGAATGTTGAGAATTTTTCCGAGCCGGAACTTATCAAATGGAAATCGTTTGATGAGAAAACTATTTCCGGATTTTTATACAAACCGCCTGCAAAGTTTACAGGCAAATATCCGGTGATTATCAATATCCACGGCGGGCCGGAAGGACAATCCCGTCCCGGATTTCTCGGACGCAACAATTTTTTCCTCAATGAGATGGGAGTTGCTATGATATTCCCGAACATCCGCGGCTCGACAGGTTACGGAAAAACATTTGTCAAACTCGACAACGGTTTCAAGCGGGAAGAATCATACAAAGATATCGAAGTATTGCTCGATTGGATAAAACAACAACCATATCTCGATGGCAACCGAATTATGATTACCGGCGGGAGTTACGGCGGACACATGACGCTTGCAATCTCAACATTTTATTCCGACAAAATTCGTTGCTCTATTGATATAGTCGGCATGTCGAATCTTGTAACATTCCTTGAACGAACAGAAGCATACCGTCGTGACCTTCGCCGCGTTGAGTACGGAGACGAGCGTGACGAAACAATGAGAGTGTATCTGAACAAGATTGCGCCGCTGAACAATGTCGGGAAAATCAAGAAACCGATGTTTGTCATCCAAGGAAAGAACGACCCGCGTGTTCCCTACACCGAAGCAGACCAGATCGTTGCTTCGTTGAAAAAGAGCAATACGCCTGTTTGGTATCTCATGGCAAGCGATGAAGGACACGGATTCGCGAAGAAGAAGAATCAAGACTTTCAGTTCTACGCAACCGTGATGTTTATGAGAGAGTTTCTTTTGAATTGACGAATGAAGAATGAGTCATTGATTCAATAATAAGATATGAAAAAATATCTCCTCATCGAATCCACCATTACGATTGTGCTGAGCATGTTATTTGGCTTGGCAGTTGGTGTCGGTTCGTACACGTTTATCTACGCGAAAGGCGGCTCGTATATGACGAACGACCCCGCGGCATGTGCAAACTGCCACATCATGAACGACCAATATTCCTCATGGTTGAAGTCGAGTCACCGTTCCGTTGCTGCGTGTAATGATTGCCACACGCCTCCCGGTTTTGTCGCGAAATATCTGACAAAGGCATCAAACGGATTTTGGCATTCGTTCGCGTTTACCTCAGGCGATTTCCACGAACCAATCCGCATCAAACCAAGCAACAAAGTTGTTGCAGAGCAGGCATGCCGAAAATGTCACGAACCGATTGTTGAAGCAATCGAAGGACCGCACGGAGAAGGGGAACAACTCGCGTGTCTTCAATGCCACTCCTCTGTAGGTCATTTACATTAAGTGATTGGTGAATTGTGAGTAGTGAATAGCAAGTTTCAAGCATGAAGCATCAAGTGTCAAGTATCAAGCATAACGCATCAAGTTTATGAATCAATCAGATAATACCCGTTCTTTTCGTTTTTACATTTTCGTCACAGCGTTAGTAGCCGGCGCGGCGTTCGGTTCTGCCGCGCTTCTTGTGAACATTATGGAACACAAGCAGGAGGCGAAGAATCCGTTCTTTCGTGTAGTCGAGTTGAATGACACGACAGAAGACCCGGTCATGTGGGGAAAGAATTTCCCAATGCAATACGATGAGTACAGACGCACCGTGGATCAGGTTCGCACACGATTCGGCGGAAGCGAAGCGGTACCGAGAACTCCGACGCAAGTTGACCCGCGTTCCATCGTCGCGCAATCAAGAATTGAAGAAGACCCGCGACTCAAAACGATGTGGGCAGGGTATGCGTTTGCTGTTGATTTCAGAGAAGAACGCGGACACGCATACATGCTCGATGACCAAACGTTTACTGAGCGAGTGAATGTTGTGAAGCAACCGGGGACCTGCTTACATTGTCACGGTTCGGTTTATGTTCCATACATGAAGGCAGGGAACGGTGACGTAATTGCCGGATTTGAAAAGATGAATCGGATGCCGTACAAAGAAGCACGTACGCATATCGAACATCCGATTGCGTGCATTGATTGCCATGATTCTCAGACGATGCAATTGCGCGTCACTCGTCCCGGATTCATGGAGGGTATTCGCGTACTGAAAGCATCTCAAGGGATTTCCAATTTTGATGTGAACAAAATGGCAACGAGACAGGAAATGCGTTCGTATGTTTGCGGACAATGTCACGTCGAATATTATTTCAAAGGACCGGAAAAGCGACTGACGTATCCATGGCACAAGGGATTGCAGGTAGATAGTATCCTCGCATACTATAATGAAGTAGAATTCAAAGATTGGACGCACAAAGAAACCGGCGCGCCAACTTTGAAAGCACAACATCCCGAATTTGAATTATGGAATCAGGGAATCCATGCACGCTCCGGTGTAGCGTGCGCCGATTGCCACATGCCGTATCAACGCGTTGGCGCGTTGAAAATTTCCGACCACCACGTCAACAGTCCGTTGCTGAAAATCAATCGTTCGTGCCAGACGTGTCATAAGTGGCCGGAGGAAGAATTGAAAGCACGGGTCGAAGTAATTCAGGAACGAACATTCCGCATGAGAAATCTCGCAATGGATGCACTCATAGAATTGATTGAGGATTTGAAGACCGTGAGAACAGCAGATTCGACTCTTCCATCAGTTACAACAGCACAACAGTTCCAACGTAAGGCACAATTCTATTTAGATTTTGTTGAAGCGGAAAACTCAACGGGCTTCCACGCTCCGCAGGAAGCGGAACGGATACTCGGAGAGTCTATCAACTTCTCGCGTAAAGGACAGGTGGCGTTGAGGAGGTTGTCCGCGGGAAAGTAATTTCTTTTGTTTAGGTATCAATTTTTTCTAGTGTTGACATTTCAAAAGTAGAACGGGCATCCCTGCCCGTCTGCTGCCCGTCCCCTGCCCGCACTCATGGTGAACGAAAAATGATTTAGTCGGAAAAGAAAAGCAGAACGGAAAAGGATTTCCGTCCTGCCAACTTTTGAACGTTTGAACACTCTTTTCATTTGCTCATTAGACTCTCTCTATAAATATACCTTCGTCTTAAAAATAGCATATTCTGCCTATTGACTCTCCCATCGTTTCTTGATATATTTCCCACCAATAAATAATACCGTAGTCAGTTCTCCAGGTCTTCTATGAAATCATGTTCAATCCTCTCGTTCATCATTGTTTTGTTCATCGTTGGTGCGTTGCACAATGTTGCGTATTCTCAAACCCTCAATTTCAATGTCAACAGTACGGCTGATGACCAATGGGCTTTCCCGTATGATAATCCTGATACCGAGGTTGATGAATCATCAGACGGAATATGTCGGGACTCCTTGGGTCGGTGTACTCTGAACGCGGCTGTGCAGGAAGCCGGCAACATTGGCGAAAACGTTTTGATAAATCTACCGGGTGGGACAATTGTTATGGTGAATACTCTTCCGGGACTTGGCGATGGTTCTGTGATTGACGGACATGGAAATTCAACAATTGAATTTAGCGGTCCCACATCTACAGGATTAGGTATCGGATACAATGGAACAATCAAAAATCTCACCATTCGAAACGCCGGTCAGGGAATTTCCGCCGCTTCGACGATGACCGTTGATAATGTTACTCTCGATAATTGCCTGATGGGTGCGACGTTTGGAACGAACTGCACAATTGTAAACTCGAAAATAAAAAATTGTCAGAGCGGTATTCTTGCCGGTGATTCTTGTACAATTGGTGAGCCGAATAAAAGAAATTATTTTTATGGCTCAACAGGGACAGCTCTGGCGATCATGGGGAATAATGTGATAGTACAAAATAATTATTTCGGATTGCAAGAAGATGGCACTACCGTTTCAGCAAATCCGATAGGAATTGCAATTTGGGGAATGAATAACACAATCGGTGGAAATTCATCATCAAC
>JACPVN010000475.1 GCA_016191715.1 Ignavibacteriota bacterium
CGTTTCCGTTTTCCGATTTCGATGAGCGACAGGAAAGGAAAAAACAACTGAGCAAGACGATGAAGAGAGCAGAATAATTTCCCGCACGTTTTATTTTTTGACGCATTGCAATTGCATGTTTGCATTCACTTCCATTAAATTCAGTTTGCGGGAGTAGATTTTTTAAAAGCGTATGATTAGACATTGTGTCTTATTCAAAAATTATTTCACCAACAAGAGTTTCTTCGACTCCTGAAATTCACCTGCAAGTAATTGGTACGTATACATTCCGCTCGGCAATCCTGAAGCATCCCACATAACCGAATACGTTCCCGGATGAAGTTCCTGATTGACGAGCGTAGAAACTTCTCGTCCAAGAGCATCAAAAACCTTCATCGAAACCAATCCGAAATTGGCAATTCGATATTCGAATTTCGTTGTCGGATTGAATGGATTCGGATAGTTCTGATACAGAGCAAATTGTTGAACAATGGTTCCTCCATCATCAGCAATTCCGTTTACGTTCAAATCAATACGGTAACCATAAATATCATTGGCGAAGTTGTCGTTTCGTCCATCTTCCCAAATTATTATTGCGCCGTGGTTTCCATCATTGATTATTTTGGGTTTCCCTTGATAGTGCGACTCAGATGAAATCACTTGTCCACACGAATCCCACAATGTATTTCCTGACTGATTCATTCTCTGTGCAAAAATATTATAGTCAATACCGTTTCGCCCGTCCTGCCATACAAAAATAAAATCATTATTTTCATCTCTGATGACAGATGGGTTTTCCTGTCCGTAACCTTCCGCACAAATTAATTTCCCGTTCGTTCCCCAAACTTCATTTCCCTGACTGTTTATAAATTGCGCATACAAATCAGAATAGACACCGTTCCGCTTATCCGACCACACAAATACTGCCCCTGATAATCCATTTTCCACTATTCGTTGGTCTTGCTGAATTCCCGTTTCGTTACAAACAGCAATTCCATCAGTCGTCCATAATACTGCGCCTGTGTCATTTACCATCTGTGCATAAATATCTTTCTCACTTCCATTTCTTGTATCCTCCCATGAGAGGATAGCACCGTTCATTGTATTACTCACCATTTGGATTTTTGACTGATACGATGGCGCAGTACATATTGCGATGCCATCTGTTCCCCATTGAATGATGCCGGCGCTATCAAAATGTTGTGCATAAATATCTGATTCTATACTTCTGAATTCTTCCCAAGCGATAATTGCACCTTTATTTCCATCCGATACAAGAACGGGAGAAAACCTCCATTGTCCTGACGCAATTATTTTACCGGAAGGTTCCCATAGACGTACACCATCTCTGTTGATGCGTTGTGCCTTGATAGAAGGAACATTTTCCGTCCAAGCAATAATTGCGCCTCCGGCATCATCACTAATCATAGAAGAGAAATTTTCCATGCTGTCTAATGAACTTATCCTGATTCCATTTACCGTCCACTGAATAATTCCGTCTCCATTGATTCGTTGAGTATAGATTTTATCGTATCCGGATGCAGAGTATCGGCTGTCGCCCCAAATGATAAATGCACCTCCCGCACCATCGCTGACAATCTGTGGAGAATACTGCGGCATCGTGTCAACACAAATAGGAACGCCAGTGCTTTGCCATTGAACGACACCGCTTGCATTGACTCTTTGTGTGTAAATATCACCGTTTTCTTCACCTCCACGATGATCCTCCCACGCTATGATTGCGCCTCCCGCCCCATCGCTCGTCATCACAACATTTACTTTAAAGTCGGGTGTAATTTGTATCGCCGCGTTGATGTTCGGGTCGTTTGACCATTGTGCGAACCCAATGGTCCCACAACCACAAATCAACAACAGCAAGAATTTGAAATAAGAAACCCTGCACATATTTCTTCCTTCTGTTTGTTAATTCATATCAAATGTAAAACGGACGCCTGCAGAAAGATTGAAATAGCCGGGGACATCTTTGATAAAATAACTTCCGTTTTGTGAATCGTTGGTGAATTGCGTTTCGCTTCCAAAGGGCACATAATGTTTGAAGAGAATATATGGATGAATCATATCGGAAGCGCGAATAAGTGTTCCATAAAACACCAGTAATCCGACCTTGAATTCACTATTCCCTTTAAAGGTTTGTGCCCCTGTAGATTGTTGTGTGTTCCCAACATCGGAAGTACTCATGAGATTCATACCCATTCCTAATCCGACAAATGGTGAGAGCAGTTTAAATTTAGGAATTGTCAAGCGGTTGTACGGCATTATGTCGAACGAGAGAATTGATGTTCCACCGCCAGTATATCCGTTTGTCGAAAAACTGCCTGAACCATTGATATAATTAAAGCCAGTCTCTACAAAAGGGACAGATGAGTATGAAACATCGAGACTCAGGTCAAGTTTATACCAACCGCCTGCAAAATCATCAGGGAAAATTTGATATCCTGTACTCAATCCGAAATTGAATGCAGTTTTGCCTGCATCTGTATTTCCTTGCGGATTGATTCCTCCGCCTTGAGAAAGATACATTGCACCTTTTAGTCCGTACGCTTTGAATCCTAAATGCGGACCAACAAATAGTTGTGCATGAAGTATATTTGTGGTAAGAACGAAGATGAGTGTGAGCAAAAGTAAACGAGTTTTCATGATGAACCTTATGAAATGTTTATGAATGAAGTAATTATTTTTAAATTTCTTTGTTGATGATGATTGAACATTATTTTTCTATTTCTTTACTCTGAATGTTCTGCTCGCCGGATGAGAGCCATAAAATCCCTTGACAACCCAATGATAGGTACCATTGTCTGACGTAAGACCATCAAGGTCAACAGCGCTTGCCTGAACAACGCCTCCTCCGTTATTGGTAATCCCGTTTGAAGGATTGTGTGAGAACTGCCACTCTTTACTGTTTGGTTCTGAAACGGGGTTTCCTGCAACGATGAGAGTGTAAGGAGTTTCGCACATCGTACCACCCGTCGTCCAGGCAAACTCATACGTCTTGCCGTTCGTCAGGTCAATCTCTTCACACTTTGTCGGTGTGACTAACTGAATATTACACCCTCCGGTAACCTCAGCAGGAAGATAGACGACATCGCACGCGGCGTTATTTGTGTTGTTATTAGTTCCAACCGGGTCTTCATCTTTTTTGCACGCAAGAACGATGAAGACGATGAGAAAACAAAGAACGAATTTGATCGGAGTATCATTGTAAAAGAAAAAAGAAGAACGAATAACCATAGAGAGATTCCTTGTTAATTATTATTTGATGTAAGGGAATAGGTTGTAATCAAATCGGGGAGAGAAAAAATATTTTCTTTCAACACATAATCTATCGCGCCTGCGTCTTTCGCTTCCTGACGAAGAAACGGGTCATCATATTGTGTGACAATAATTATTTTAGCATTAGGGAATTTCGATGTGATTGATTTCGTTGCCGCCATACCGTCGAGATGTTTCATTTTAATATCCATCAATACCCAATCAGGAGAATACATTGTGTACGCATCGAATGCTTGTCCCCCGTCCTCACATTCATAAATCGTATCCGCAGAGAGCCGGAAAAGGGTTTTTAACATATCACGAATTTTCTTGCTGTCATCAACAATAAGCATTGTCATAATCATTGACGTACAAGATACACGATGCGAGTATGAGTGGAAATAGGGGAACACCCCTATTCTTTCGAGAGGAAAACACTCATTTTTTGAATAAAACTATGGTCAATGGTGAATTGAGAATAGCCAATTGTCAATGGACAATTTTTTGTAGCTGCAGACTTTATGTCTGCGATGGAGAGAAAACCTTCGGAAAGTTTCGTTCAGAGGATGGATTTGTTCGCTATCGCAAACTTCACGAGACTGTGCGTTCCGTGAAGGTTTAATTTTTGAGAAATGTTTGTCCGATGATTTTCCACCGTCTTGGGACTGATGAAAAGAACTTCCGCAATTTCCGATGTGGATTTTCCTTGCGCAATGAAGTTGAGGATTTTCCGTTCGCTCCGGGTCAATGAATCAAGCAACGGAGTTTGTGTACGAAGTGTCGCCTGTTCAGTTGAACGACTCACAAGAAAGTTCGATACGAGCGGACTAATATAATATTTCCCTTCGCTCACTGCCTGAATACTTTCGAGTATATCATCAATCGCCGATTCCTTGAGAACATATCCATGCACTCCTGCATCCATCGCTTCGTTGAAGAAGAACTCATCTTTGTACATTGTGAGAATGATTATATTCGTTTCCAGCCCTTGTGATTGAACCAACCTTGCCACTTCAAGTCCGTTTTTCTTCGGCATGTCCACATCAAGAATTGCAATATCAGGTTTCATGTTAAGAATTTCTTCTGACGCGGAATCACCGTCTGAAACTTCTACGATCACTTTGTAATTCTTATTTGATGAAATAAGGTCACGTAATCCTTTCCGGAATAACGGATGGTCATCGGCGAGAAGAATTGTTACCGGATTTTTCATTTGACCTTAGTATAAGGAATTTTTAGTAATACTGTCGTCCCAAGTCCCGATCGCGTACCGATATCTATTGTGCCGTTCATTGGC
>JACPVN010000476.1 GCA_016191715.1 Ignavibacteriota bacterium
CGGTCATCACTCTCTCACCACAGCAAATTTTCCTTGATACTCATTACCGTCAATCTGAATGACAAAAAAATATATTCCCGAACTGACTGCTTCCCCGTTCTCGTCATGTCCGTCCCAAGTAATACTCGGTTCAAGAGGTCGTTTATAATTAATGGGCAATTCATTCGTGAAGATTTTATTCATACTTGAACTGAATACATACAGCATCGCTTTCTGCTGAATTGCCGACGGTAATCTGAAATTCAACGGCTTCCTTCCTTTGGAGAGAAAAGGATTTGGGTAAACGATGACATTACCAACTTCCGACGGAACAGATTCGTAGGTGAACCAATTTGCTTGGTCAGAAACATCTAATTTGATGAATATTCCGTTATTTAATTTTCGATAGGTTTCGTCCCCGGTATTCCCCATTAAATAGTTGAACCGAAACCACGTTCGATTCGGTGTGATATTGACATTCGAAACGATAGTTATCATTTTAATTGCCGAACCACAAGTGTCAGATATTGTCCTTCGACTGCAAATCGGAAAATATAATGAAGAAACGGATTGCATACTGTCTTCAATTGAACGAGGCATGTTCATGTACTCTGTCATCTGTCGCAAACGTATCTGAGGATAGTAAATGCCTTCCGAATAAAATTTCACTGTGTCAGAGCCGGGCCCTGTGTTCAGATTCCAAAAAGAATATTCTGCAAACGCATTTCTGAACGTACTTCCGATTTCTGTCAACGCATGGTCAATTGCATACAGACTCGGTAGATTGGGAAGATGTTCCCAAGTTCGTTTCATAACGTCTTTGGAATATCGTTCTTCTATAAATTTTCCCCAAACTGAACGACTATACTCTATTTGTCCATCGAAACGTTTGAAGTTCAAATCCGGGCGGGAGAATTGTGAACTGCGGGCAAGGTTATTCGACTGATATTGGAAATAATCATTCACTTCATCATACACAACATCTTCCATCCATGTCGAAGTGATTTCATAAAAATATCTGTCATCTTCTCTCACTCCATAATTTCCAAGTTGGATGGCATGATGAAATTCGTGTGCGGCTGTTACTTTCATACCGGGTATTCCTCTGCTCGACGAATACACCCAACGAAAGTCATTATCAATTTCAATATATGTTCTGTATCTCGGCAAAGGTGATGGCGCAATTTCGCTTTCATATTGGGTCCACCCGTAATATCCTAAACCAAATTCACGAATATTGATTTTATACAGATTGCTTCCATCAAGTGGAGGTGCGGGATAACCAAGTATGTTTATCTCATACTCCCATACTTCATTGAAAAATCTACCCACTGAATCCACAAACTCTTCAACAGTTCCGGGAATGGGTTCAACGTCGTCGCCGATATTTCTCAACATCGTCGGTGCATCACTTCCTGCTGTATCATAAAATATTTGAAAACGACCGATGACTCTACTCATTTGAAAAACCTGGGGAGAAAGTAACTGTTGCAATTCTTCCTTCTCGTCAATTGTTAGTTGCGGCATCATTCGCAATGCCTCAAATGTAAGCCAAAGCCCGCATTTTTCTGATGGTGAGTCTTGATTGAGTGTTTTTGGTTCTTGGAACTTAGTTCGATGTTGGATTGCCAATTTCAATTCTTGAAATGAATTTACACGGCGAGTTTCATCAGAAGCAATGGTTGGCTTCAAAGAAACAAAAATTAAAAGAAAGAAAAAGAAAAACATCTTCATCATTTTAACGAAATCACTTTCAGCCAACCATTCAAACTGTCGGTCACCATCAATTCCTGAATTCCATCTGCATTTAAATCTGCAATCGTGAAGCCGCCGATTCCTTCCGCGCTGATTAATCTGTTTACACTCGGAAACTGTCCGTTCCCCGCACCCCAATGAACCTGAATTTCTTTTGTGAGATTGTTATTCACAACCAAGTCCATCCTTCCGTCGCTATTCACATCAAACACTTTCAGTTGGTCTCTTGATGAAACACTGACGGGAATTCGTGACTGAAATTTCGGTTGAAGAAATACGCCGTAGTTGCCACTCACGGAAACAACAAGAGAGTTTTCCGGCTTCTGAAAATTGAAAATCAAATCGGGATAACCGTCGCCCGTTACATCCGCACTCCACATAAATGTCTGCGGAGTTTCTTTTTTATCAATTGTACAATCAAGGAACGGTTGAACGACACTCGTCGTTTCGCTTCTGATGATTCTACGCAACTCAAGCGTTCTCACTGATGGCTTTTGTCCGAGAAATGCAACATCGAAGTCTCCGTCTTTATCGAAATCATTCATAGTCGCGGCGACAAGCGGAGGTTCAAAACGCGAGATAATGTTTTGTTCAACATATTTTGTTGGTGCAATCTGGGAGAATTTTATAATTGATGCTTGATTTGATTTAGTATCGCGTTCAAGAAGAAAGAAATGAAGTTGTTTC
>JACPVN010000477.1 GCA_016191715.1 Ignavibacteriota bacterium
AACCGGCAACGTCGGCATCGGCATGCCCAATCCATCGTACAAACTTGATGTTGCGGGAGATGCAAGGGTTAAAAATACTTTTTATGTAGGTGATCCGGCAGGCAAACATATATTTATGTATAATACCGGTAGTTTAGTTGATATTACCTCTGCAGGTTCTCCGTTAACAATAAATCATAGTAGTGGTAATAATACCTACATCAATGCTGGTGGTGGCAATGTTGGCATTGGAACAGAGAGCCCTTCTCACAAACTTCACGTAAATGGAGAAATGAGAGTGTCGAAAATCTGGGATGATGATGTTAACTACTATATTGACATCAATGCCGGAGCAAGGACGGGAGGAAATTGGAATTTCAATGGTAATGTAGGAATCCAAACAACAAATATGAATGTGCCATTACGAGTTGTCAACGCCTGGTGCGATGGAGGCTGGTGGTATAATGCTTCCGATAGAACATTAAAGAACGATATTCAAGACCTCAGTAAATATGGGCTCAGTACGGTGATGAAATTACGTCCGGTTTCCTTCTCGTATAAGAACGATGAGAAGAAAAATACGCAAATCGGATTCATCGCGCAGGAGGTAAAAGAAATCGTGCCGGAAGTCGTCAGCGGAGAAGAAGGTTCGATGGGAATGTCGTATGGAAATCTTACCGCAATACTTGTCAATGCAATCAAAGAACAACAGAAGCAGATTGAAGAGTTGAAGGCGGAAATTCAAGAACTGAAGAAAAAGTAACGAGCAATCTTGAACAACTACATAAAAATAACTTCAAGATAGGAATCATTATGAAAAACAAGAATAAGTTTTTACAGCGGATGAACGCTCGGATGTTGTTCGGTTCCTTACAATGTTGCATCGGATTCTTTTTGGTTCTCACCTTTCTTCTTCCAAGGAATTCGACTGCGCAATTGTGCGACCCGAAATTCAGCGTTTCTAATCCAACCATATCTAACGGCGGCACAAGCAAGATGCTCAACGATGACTATCAACTCGCGCTCACCGTCGGACAATTTGTAACAGACTCGGCGCGAAACGGTACATCGAAAAGCATTGCCTACGGCTTTTGGGGAACCATGCGCACCGAACCGCAACCGCCAAATATCCGTGCAAGCGACGGCGATTTCGTTGACCATGTCGAAGCGCTGTTCGAGATTGTCCGGGACCCAATCGGTCCTCCCGTTACGGGAGAGACGATGAACCTGTACAGGAATAATGTCTTTCTTGCAACGCTTCCGGTTACGCAAACCGGATACTCCGACTACAACACGCAGCCGGGATATTTGTACAATTACGAACTCGTCGTCACCAATCGTTACGGAGAAAGCCGAAGAGGGAGTGATGTCGGTTTTGTCAATCCGAACGGAATTGTGACGGGACGAATTCAAACATCCATCCTCAAACCGGTTGATGAAGTGGAAGTGCGATTGTCTCCCACGCCCGGTTCGTCGCTTGGCTTTAACGGAACGAGCGACAGAATGGTTCTCACTGATAGCGCGTACAATAATATGTCTGCGGGAACGCTTGAGTTGTGGGTGTATCTCGGTGAATATCAAAGCGGAACGCTCATTGCAAAGCAACACAACGGAGGAAATGCAAGCGGCGTTCTTTCCATCGGAAGTTATGCCGATGAGAACGGTGAACTGCAACTCGGGAATGAGGGCTTTTTGTATTTCCACGGACACAACGGCGTTCCCGCGGCGGCGACTGTGAGTAATCTGAAATTAAATAAATGGACACACATTGCTGTTGCCTTCTCTACGACTGAATGTCGCTTCTATATTAATGGCGGATTGAACAACGCGGTGAGCGGCGATTATTCCATCCCGGATGATGTGCAACCGCTCGACCAAACAATTGTTCGAACGAACATCGGAAACTGGGAAGGGAAGAATAATTATTTCAAAGGTTATCTGGATGATTTCCGAATCTGGAATTATGTTCGCCCGCAAAAGACGATTCAGCAAAACATGAAACGAACGATGGGCGGAGATGAAGGCGGCTTGGTCGCGTACTGGAAATTCGACGAAGGCGCCGGAACGAAAGCGTATGATTTGTCGGTGAACCGGAACAGGGGAGAAATCTGCGGCGGAACATTTTCTTCTCTGTTCACAGCGCCGATTTACACAAGCGCACTTTCCGATACAAATGGAAATTATTCCATCAAAGGAATTAACTATGGAGACGGAACGACATTCTCCGCTATTCCTTCAAAAGAAACAATCATTGGAAGAGCGTTAGACCTTGACGGAGTTGATGATGAACTCTCGGCTCCGCCTGTCGGCGATAATGGTTTTTCGCGAGGAACAATTGAAGCGTGGATTTACCTCAACGGCAACGACGACGAACCGATTATTAATCTCAGGGTAGATGATGCAGTTACGAAGGGAATGTTCTCTGTTGTGAATGGAAAGTTACAGTTCACTTCTCAAGCCGGAACGACTGCCGAAAATGCGGCGACATTCACGATGCAGGAATGGCATCACGTCGCGGTAACGTTTGATGAAAACGGCGTGCAGTTTTATGTGGATGGAGAAACCGGCTCGACCGTGAGTGGAAATTTTTCAATTGACGGCTCGAAAGATTTGGGAACGTTCACGGGAATTGCTTGGCTTGGGACAAGTTTCTTCAATGGAAGAATGGATGAACTCCGCGTGTGGAATGTCGTTCGCACACAGCAACAGATACAAGCCAACATGAACGCGCCAATTGAAGGGCAAATTGCAGAACTACTCGCCTATTGGAAATTGAATGAAGGCGGCGGAAATACCGCAAGCGATGAATCGTTCAATACATACACGGCAATCATTGAGAATGCAGACAGTACGGTCTGGACGGATGAAATTCCAATTGAAGAAAAATTCGCTCACACATTTGCGCCGGAAAGCAGAAGCGTTGCGCTTTCACCGTCAAGTTCGCTCGTGAACGGGATTGACTTCACGGACAACTCGACTCTTTCGTTCACCGGATTTGTGAAGTACGAAGGAACGAATTGCTTTGCAGAAGGGGTGGAGATTCTTGTGGAC
>JACPVN010000120.1 GCA_016191715.1 Ignavibacteriota bacterium
AAACATTGTTTTTATGGGAATGGGCGAGCCATTTTGGAATTATAAAAATGTGATTTCCGCGATTAAGATTTTAAACAGCGAAAACGGCTTAAACATCGCCGCGAGAAAAATTTCAGTTTCAACCTGCGGAATTATTCCCGGCATAGAAAAATTCACGGAAGAAAATCTGCAAATTAATTTAGCTATTTCTTTGCACGCGCCAAGCGACGCGCTTCGGTCAAGATTAATGCCAATAAATAAAAAATATCCGCTCAATGAGATATTGCACGCGTTAGCATATTACTACAGCAAAACAAAAATACGTATAACATTCGAGTATATATTATTCAGGGGAATGAATGATAGAGATGAGGATGCAGAAAAACTTATCAAACTTTCAAAAAGAATTCCATCGAAAATGAACATTATTCCTTTTCATGCTATTACATTTTATTCAGAGAAAGAGCGTATCCTGAAACTTCGTCCGTCATCGGGTAAGAGGATAGATGAGTTTGTAGAAATACTCAGACAGCAAAACGTAACTGTTTTTGTACGAAGTAGCGCGGGGGAAGATATTGATGCGGCGTGTGGCCAATTAGCAGTACGACATGAAAGAAAAAGTAAAAGGGAAACATTGATTCAAGCACACAACATAAATGTCGCTTGAAATGTAAAAAAGAAATTTTCGTATCTTTATTGAACAAGGAACAACATGAGAATTATACTTTTTGGACCTCCCGGTGTCGGGAAAGGAACACAGGCAAAAATATTATCAACGAAATTACACATCCCGCACATTTCAACCGGCGATCTGCTTCGCGATGCTGTGAATTCCGGAACAGAGCTCGGGAAAAAAGCAAAAGCAATCATGGATGCAGGTCAACTTATTTCTGACTATATCATGATTGGTATTATCCGGGATGTTTTGCAAACCCCGAAATGTTCAAACGGATTTATTTTAGACGGATTTCCGAGAACAGTTCCTCAGGCTGAGGCGCTTTCGCTCCTGATGTTAGAATTGAAGTTACGGTTTGATGCTGTTATCATAATGGAGATTGACCACGAAGAAGTTGTCAAACGTCTCAGTTCGAGGCTTTCGTGCAAAGGTTGTGGAACAATTTACAATCTGCTTCTTGATTCTCTCAAGAGCAGTTCCTCCTGTCAGAAATGCGGCGGAGAATTGATTCTGCGCGATGATGATAAGCCGGAGACCATCCGTAAACGGTTGGATGTCTATGTTCGCTCGACATCGCCGGTGAAAGAATATTACTATCGTGCAGGTGTTTTGAAAACTATATCTGCGGAAGGTTCGATAGATGATGTGACGGATTCAATTGTTTTGTTACTGAACTCGAAGCATGTTTAGTTGGTTCAAATTACAGAATCGTCCGATTGTTATTGCGCATCGGGGTGCTTCTGCAATTGCACCGGAAAACACACTCGCCGCATTTTCTCTCGCATTGGAATGTAATTCTGATGCGATTGAATTCGATGTTCGATTAGCCAAAGATTATCAGGTAGTTGTCATCCATGATGCAACGTTACAACGTACGACAAACGGGCGAGGGAAAGTACATCAGCGTACTTTAGCAGAACTAAAGCAATTCTCTGCCGGAAAATGGTTTGATAAAAAATTTGAAACAGAGAAGATACCGGCATTACAAGAAGTACTACAGTTTGTTAGAAGAAGAGTTGGGATGAATATCGAACTAAAACATTATGGAACAAAGAAGGAAGGAGAAATTCTTGTAGAAAAGACAATTCAACTCATTACGGAATCCGGTGCTGAGAAATGTTGTTTGCTTTCTTCGTTTCAACATCAACTAATACAGCATGCTTTCAAATTCAATGCAAAGATTGCAAGGGGAATTATATTCCATACTTTTCTAATTACGAAAAATTCTTTTGGCAGAGTATTAAATACAACATCACCACAATTCATTTTCTTTAACAAGGTTCTTGCTATGAAAAAAAGGATTACCCAATTCCGGCAACAAGGACTTGCATGTGGAATATACACTATTAATACAGAACAAGAATTACACAAAGCGCTTAGGTATGGATCTGACTGTATTTTTACTAATACGCCGGAGACAATACGGTCGTTTCTATGAAAAATGAAATGCTAAATTTATAAATATACCGCGTTTGGGGGATTGATAGATGTGTAAGTTTTTTGTAGATTGTCAAGGGTTCAAAAAAATATTATATTCAAACGAAAGTATTAATTCACAGTTACAAATAAACAAAAGGAATGATTATGAAAAAGTTAGTTACATTATCTATAGCCATGGTCTTCATAGCTTCGATGGTTATTGCTCAAAGTATTGAGGAAAAGTTACAAAAATTCGGAGAGGGTTATGCGAAAGGATATCTCAGTCCAATGTTCGATGCGTTTGGAGCGAGTTTGAATTCGGGTTGGTACAGTACAGCAAACGTTGACGACGGATTATCATTATTTATTGGTGCAAAATTGATGTACCTGCCAATACCGGATGATGGTAAAAAGTTTTCAATCACGTCCCCATATGATGGTGTTCTTCAGGAAGTGCCTACTGCATTTGGTGAAGAACAGGAAATAACTATCAGTAATACAGGTTATCCAGACGGTCCACCAAATCCTCCGATTCCAACTCCAAGTCCAGATAAATATCCAAAAGGAATGAATCTGGGTTTTGTTCCAATGGCAATGCCTCATATTTCAATCGGAAATATTTATGGAACAAGAGTAATGATTCGATATTTTCCGAAAACAAACGTTGGTGATTTTGGTGACTTTGAAATGCTTGGACTTGGTGCTCAACATAGCATCAGTAAACATCTTCCAAGTGAACTTCCCGTTGACCTTGCCGGAATGATTGCATATCAAAATTTGAAACTGGGGACGTTCTTCGATGCAACTGCATTTACCTTCGGCGCACAAGCTTCGAAGAGTTTTTCTATTCTTGATGTTTATGCAGGATTAGCATGGGAAACTTCAAGTATGTCCATTGGATATGATGCGAAATTCACTGACCCGGCTAATCCAACCGGCCCCCCTATAACTAAACGAATTGGTTTCGATGCAGAGGGTAAAAATACTGTTCGGTTGACGGGTGGTATTGGTTTACATTTATTTATTTTTAAAATTACCGCCGATTATTCATTAGCGGCACAATCAGCCGCAACTTTAGGTATCGGTTTAGGTTGGTAAGAGTGTAACAATAGACTAGGGTTATGTTAAGCGTAAAATGTCAACTGACAACTGTTAATTCTTTATTTGTGAATCGTTTTAGCAAAATTGACACTCTATCGTACACTTAACTTAACACCAGAAAAAGAAGCCACTCCGCATTTGTAACGGAGTGGCTTTTTCTTTTTTTTCTGAAAGTCCCACTTTCATTCTCCTTTGTGAAGGGGACTTCATGAGTGTTTTTTTGTGTTTAGAATTAACTTATCGTTGTCTTTGAGTTTTAGGCACAAGTGAGTTTATTTCTGAGAGAGGACTTTTTTTGAAGTGCATGTAACTGTATGGCACTTAGATTCCCCTTTCTTCCCGACATGAATAGCGCGACTTTCATATCATCGAATAGTATCAGAACTTTTTCACGTTGTTCTTCCGTGATGTCCAGTGATTGAGCATGTTCAAGTATGTGTTTTGGGCAGGGATAACCTTTGGTTTCAGCATACTTCGCCTTCTTGCACCTTCTGCATGTAGAAGTACGTTTCTATCAGCAGGAATTTGTGAGAAAGTGAATGTGTTCAAAGAGAGGTAGAAAATACTAAGAGTGAGAATGTGCTGCATATGATTCGATGGATTGATTATGAAAAATTATGTTCGAGTAATGCTATTCAAAAGTCGAGGTATGTTATTGTTGATTCTGTTAAAAATATCAATTGTTTTGTGAAGAATCAATCATCGGTGACGGTTCAATCTCTTTGGAAAGCCGCTTTTTTTGTATATTAGATCGGAAACGAGGAACAAACCGGACATTGCAAAGTCGGTTTTGAAACTCACAGAATTTGTAAAAAATAATCTTAAGTAGTCAAAAAGAAATCGTTATGGCATTAGGACAAAAATCTGAAATGAAGCCCGTCGCAGGCAAACCGTTGTCTGCCGCGGCAGATGATAAGAGACAAATCGTCGGAACGCATCTTCGCAATGCCGATAAGTATATTAAAGAAGGTCGGCTTTCCGAAGCGAGAGAGGAATTACAAAAAGTTAGAGACCTCGACCCGAACAACGCATACGCGTTCGCGTTTGTCGAACGTATCAATGATTTGGAGAAACAGAAGAAGGGCGACGTTGGAACTTCCGCACAACCTTCAACGCCAGCCGCTCCTGCTGTTACAAAGCCAGTTTTACCCGAACAACCCAAAGCAGTCAACGTCGAGGCGCTCAAAGTAGAAATCGAAAAGAAACTGGAGGAAGAATATCGCGAACGGTTTACGAAAGAAATACAAAAAGCAGAACAAGGCTTGCTGGAAGAATTAGCGCGAGAGGAAGAAAAACATGCCGAAGAACGTACTCAACTTCTTGAACAACTTCAAAAAGAAAAAACAACATTTCAAAATAAGTTAGAACAGCAATTTCAATCCAAGTTGCAGGAGGAGGTACAAAAAGCACAAACTAAATATCGGGAACAATTCGAAGCGGAGAAGAAACAAGCGGAACGGGAAATTAAAACTCAGGTTGAAACACAGTATCAACTCAACCTGAAAGAACTTGAAGCCCTAATGGAGGAGGAGCGAAAATCGCTTGAGCAGAAAGAAAAGCAAACGATTGAAGCGATGAAGAAACAACTCGATGCTGATTTTTCGAGGCGATTGACAACAGAAATTGAAAACGTGAGGAAGTCTTCAAAATCTCAACAGGAACAAATGCGCGTTTCCCTCGAGGATAACCTGAAGAATCAATTCAAAAAAGATATGGACGCGCAAGTTGCGCAAGAACGGGTGGAAATCGAGAACAAGTTCCGCTCGATGCAAAAAGAAGTTGAGCAAAACTTCAAGGAAAAACATCAGCAAGTTGTAAAAGAAAGCGAGCGGCTTCTCGAACAACGGCTGAAGGAGATGCGGGAGAAAGAGCAGAAGAAATTTGAAGACAAGCGGATAGAAATTCAAAAGAATCTGGAGCGCGATTATCTGCAGAAGTTGGAGGATCAGGCAGAGGAGGAAAAGAAGAAGTTCGAGGAAAAATCTCAGCAACTGATTGAACAGGAACGAAAGCAGTTCGATAAGGAAAAGAAACAGTTGTTAGAACAGGAGCAGGTGAAGTTAGAGAAACTTCGCTCCCAATTAAAAACAGAAAAAGAAAACGAACTTGACGAACGGATGGAACAAGCGCAGTTCGAAATTGCTCAGTCGTATGAACATCGGTTAGAGTTGTTAGGATTTCAGTCGCCGAAAACCCGGGATGAAAAAATCAAACTCTATCATGATAAAGTCCGTGATGCCTGGAAAGAAGGTCCTCTCACTTTGGAAAAAGCACAACGGTTGATGGAACTTCAGGAAATACTTGGACTCGGATTTGATGACCACGCAGAAATCGAATCGGATGTGCGGTTGCGTTTATATGTTGATTCTGTGGAATTGGGAATACGCGGTGGAAAAGTAAAAGCACATGACGTGAAGGCTCTTGATGAACTAAAAAAACGGTTCGATATCACGGCGGAAGAATCCATGAATCTTGAACCACTTATTCTCCAGGTGTTTCAACGCGCATCTACCAAAGCAACAATCCTCTTAGTTGATGATGATGAAACGTTATTGAATATCATCAGTGACAGATTGCAGGAGATTGGTTACAATGTTATTGCGATGTCAACATTGGCAGAAGCAACAACCTTTATTGAATCGAACACGATAGACTTGATTCTCTCAGACATTCGTTTTCAGGGTGAGAAGATTGATGGTTTTACATTCTTCAAACGAGTGCAGCAACATGTTCACTTACGGAAGATTCCGTTTATCTTTATGAGCGCCCTGGATGAAGGGTTATTTATTCGCACCGGAGTACAACTTGGCGTGGATGATTATCTGACGAAACCGATCGATATTGATTTGCTTGCGGCGGTTGTGGAAGGAAAACTGAAAAAGTACCGCGCGATGATGGAGAGTTGAAGTTTAATAAGTATCAAAAAAAAAGCCGACTCACTGAGCCGGCTTTTTCATTCTCCTAAAAATAAATTAGTGAGTTTGAATCGAAAGCGAAGGAACAAATTTCTTTGCCAACTCATACAAACCAAACATCGCAGTGACATAAGCAAAATCTCCCAGTAAAGAATTTCTGAAGAACGGAATTGCGGCGATATAACATTCAATCAAACCGGAAAATGTTTGAGGATACATTCCGTGCGAAGAAATCCATACACCGAAATTTGTTACAATAAAAAAAAGAATTGAACCAAACAATGTTGCGCCGATGGTGGTGGCAACACCGTGATGATTTCGTAACCACAATCCAATCAAACCGATTGCGGCAAAACTTGCATACACCCAAATCATATCGTTGTAGAAGCCAAGAAAATAATCGCTGATGAATAACGCGGCAAGCGGGACGATGAATGTGTGTTTTTTATCGAGATACACACCGCCAAACAATGCCAACGCCGCGATTGGCGTAAAGTTGGGGAGGTGCGGCAACAATCGTGAAAGCGCCGCGAGTAAAATCAAACTAAAAGTGAATAACGTTCGTGCCATGATGATTCCTTAAATTCGTTCGGTGAAAAAATACAAAAGATAATTCAGCAATGCAACTTGTGCATCAACTTACCGGAAGAGATTCATTGTTGAACACTTCCTGTGGTTCGGGACGATGTTGTTTCGATGCTTGTCCGTCTAACGGTTTTCGGTTCCGGATGATTTCATACATCACAAGTGCGCTGGCAACCGAAGCATTGAGCGATTGGACTTTGCCATACAACGGGATTTTCACAACAAAATCGCATTTGTCTTTCGTGAGTTTCCTCATTCCGGAACCCTCGCTTCCAATGACAAGTGCGATGGGCATATTCATATCAATTTGTGTATAAAGTT
>JACPVN010000472.1 GCA_016191715.1 Ignavibacteriota bacterium
AGCAGGCAGATTTGATTCGTGCAACAACGAACAAATCCGCGTATAGATTGAATGAAGTGGTTGCCGTTACAATTTACAACGGTTCCGATTCAATCATTGTGTTTCAAACATGCTCACAAATAATCAGCCGCTACATTCAGAAAAAGTTTGGCGCTGAATGGAAAGACATAACCGGAAGAGGATTACCCTGCACTGGCTTCAACCCCTACGGAAAAATTGTCTTATACCCGCGACAAACTTATCGCTACACAGATGGTTACGTTCATTTCGGTTATTATCGCTCACGCTTCCCCTTCACGCTCGGTTCAAGACCGGGAACATATTGGTTATACACGAATGAGATTTATGTAGATGGAAGGTAAAAGATTGTATCATTGACGATTGAGTCATTGATTCAATGATTAAATCGTCAATGATTCAATTCTTCATTGTGGGCGCTACTGGGATCGAACCAGTGACCTTACGCGTGTGAGGCGTACGCTCTGAACCAGCTGAGCTAAGCGCCCAAATTGCGGTGCAAATCTACTCAATTCCTCTGAGATATTCAAACAGCATCTTCTGCAAAATATTCTATTATCTTTCCCGCTACTTTCTCACCGACAATTTCAGCAAGTTGTTCTTGTGTTGCAAACTTTACTCCTTGTACCGAGCCGAAAGTCTCAAGCAATTCCGTTGAGCGCTTCTTTCCTATTCCTTCAATCAAATCAAGTTCTGTTTGAAGCGTTCGTTTCGCTCTCAACGTTCGATGATACGTTATTGCAAAACGATGTGCTTCATCGCGGATTTGTTGTAACAGTTTCAATCCCGATGATGTGCGCGGAATATTCTGCGGCTCATCCGATTCGGGGATAAAGACTTCCTCGAGACGTTTTGCCAGTCCGATAATTGGGAGATGTGCGACCTTTGAAAGATGTGGGATGTGAGATATGGGATGTGAGTGATTCTTCCCCCCTTCTCCGTTTCTCACACTCTCCCTTTCATCTTCTTGAGAAGCACTTTCCTCAAAACGCAATCCTAACTTCACCAACACTGCGACCGCTGAGGATAACTGCCCCTTCCCTCCGTCAACCATTATCAAATCCGGTAACTCGCCCTGTTCTTCAATCAAACGGGAATAACGTCGCTCAACAACTTCTCTCATACTGGCAAAATCGTCGGGACCTTGCACCGATTGAATATTGAATTTTCTGTATTCAGATTTTCTTGGCTTCCCATCAACAAACACCACCATCGAAGCGACAGAATCACTCCCCTGAATGTTTGAAATATCGAAACATTCGATCTTTCGCGGCGGCTTCTTCAAACGCAAGTCCCGTTGGAGAGCAATGACCGAGTGTGGAATGAAATCGTCCCGTTTCATCTTTTGCGCTTTCCATTCGCCGAGAAGCAACTCGGCATTTCTCTTACATAAATTTAACAGGCGAACTTTCTCGCCAATTTTCGGAATGATAAGATGAACTTTCTTCTCAATCTTTTGGCTCAGCCATTGCGTCATCGGCTCATGACTTTCGATATCAACCGGAAGTAAGACCTCCGACGGAATATCTTCCGCATCGAGATAATATCGTTGAACAAACTGTTCGATGATTTCCGCATCTGCTTTGTGTTCAACTCCGCTCATATACACATGATGTTTGCCGCTCAGTTTCCCTTCTCGAACCTTAAAGACAATTCCGCATGCATCATTCCCTTCAATCGCAACATTGAATAAATCCCGGTCATCTAAATCTGCATCAATGATTTTTTGGCGTTCGGAATAAACGCTGAGTTGTTTGATTCGGTCACGCAATTCAGCCGCCTCCTCAAAGCGTAGTTCTTCCGCCGCTTTCTGCATTTGTTCCTGTAACGAATGAACGAGACTCAGAGATTTACCTTTGATGACCTGAACGACTTCGTGAATCATCTCATTGTATTTTTCCTGTGTGATGATTCCTTCACATGGTCCGTCGCATTTCTTGATGTGGTAATCGAGACAGACTTTAATTTTTCTTTTTTTGATTGTCTCCTCGTTGATGAGAAAATTACAACTCCGTACTTTGAAAATTTCCCGAATCATCTTCAATGATGCGCGCATGTTCTTCACATCGGTATAAGGACCGAAATACTTTGAACCATCTTTGAAAACTCTCCGTGTGACAAACACTCGTGGAAACGGCTCGTTCGTTACGACAATAAACGGATAACTTTTATCATCCTTCAAATCAACATTGTAACGGGGTTTGAGTTTTTTGATAAGAGTTGCTTCGAGGACTAACGCTTCAACTTCCGAATCGGTGACAAACAATTCCACATCCCGGATTTTGGAAACCATTGCATCAATGCGCGGTTCGTTCCTGCGTGACTTGTGAAAATATTGTCTCACTCGATTTCTGAGAATGATTGCCTTCCCGACATACAGCACTTTTCCTTCAGCGTCTTTGAACTGATAAACACCGGGTTTATTCGGTAAGTTGTCTAACTTTTCAGCAAGTGCAACCTCCTCTCCCGTTACATTTATTGTTATGTTTGACTGCTCTTCTGTCATTTGTTCTGTTTTTGACTGAGTTCAATCAAAACACCATTGGTTGATTTCGGATGTAGGAATGCAATCAAATAACCGCCCGCTCCGATGCGCGGTTTCTCGTCAATCAATTGGAATCCTTCGCTCTTTAATCGAACCAACTCGCTTTCAATGTCATCCACTTCAAAAGAAAGATGGTGAACGCCTTCTCCACGTTTTTCAATAAACTTGGCAATGGGAGAATCAGGAGCAGTTGCTTCTGTCAGTTCAACAGAGGCATTTCCAACATGACAAAATCCAACACGTACTTTCTGGTCGGCAACTTCTTCTATTGGAATATGTTGAACATGAAAAAGTTTTGAGAACAACTTCGTTGCTTCATTTAAATTTTTGACTGCAATTCCTGCGTGTGAGAGTTTCATTTACTTATAAAAAAAGTTAATTACTTGAAAGATGAATCATTTATTATCAGGGTAGAAATTCTAAATCCAAATATCGGAATACTAAACAAATTCGAAATTCTAAATGATAATCGTTTATGAGAAATTCGATATTCTGATTTGTTTAGAATTTAGGTTTTCGGATTTAGAAATTTTTCGCTTGTTCATCCAAATGCTGTTAGTCTGACGCGTGAATCTACATATTTTTCCTTGATTGAAAAAGCAATATGGCGTTTGAAGACTGATTGGAATTCGTGTCGGATTGTGGTATATTCTCACCGCAATTCCCGCTTGCCTGCCCGCCTACGGCGGGTATTAGCGGGATTCTTTTTGTTATGAAGTCAAATCAATTGAAAATCACTTAACTCTGCATGGAGCATCTTAGAAACTTTTGCATCATTGCCCACATTGACCATGGAAAATCAACTATAGCCGACCGGCTTCTCGAACGAACGGGAACCATTACCGCTCGTGAGATGAAGTTCAATCAGGTGTTGGATGACATGGAACTTGAGCAGGAGCGCGGCATTACCATCAAACTCCATGCAATCCAGATGAAGTACAAGGCGCAGGATAAAAAAGAGTACACACTCAACCTGATTGATACGCCCGGTCATGTGGATTTTTCGTACGAAGTTTCCCGTTCGCTTGCCGCATGCGAAGGTGCGTTACTTGTGGTGGATGCTTCACAAGGAG